>JBAZWK010000020.1:0-11837 GCA_041660365.1 Candidatus Shapirobacteria bacterium
ATACATAGCCGAGGAGTTATGGCAGAGACTAGGAGAGGATGGATCTGTTCATGTCAGTGACTGGCCTAAATTTGATGAGGAAGAGATTAAAAAAGAAAAAATCAGTTTACCAGTGGCAATAAATGGAAAAGTAAGAGAAAAGATAGATTTAGAGTCTGATAGAACTACTGATAAAGAGTATTTGATGTCATTAGTAAGAGTCAATATCAAAATACAGAAATGGTTAGAGGGAAAGGAAGTGATTAAGGAAATTTTTGTGCCTGGGAAGATGCTTAACCTAGTGGTGCGGTAATATATGTTTTGGCAGTGATGGTTATTATTTGCTAAATATCTACTATTAGTTTTTTGATTGTAAATTTAGGGCAATTTAGAAGTAAATAACCATAATTAATTTAGGCGGTTTGATGAATAGAACATTGTTGTTTAGATTTAGAGATTTCCTTCTCGGGAAGAACATTTATCTATTATGAGGTAGTAAATTGATTGGTTTGAGATACAAAAATGGGAAATAAGGCGATCTCCGTATTTTTAAGCGCATTAGAAAAAAATACTCTTAAATTTATGTTGATAGGTGATTTTTGCGGTTAATATGATATATATAGTTTTTTATTGATAGCTATTTCTTTGATTATTAGAAATATTTTTTACGGTAATAATTTTATTATATTCTTGCGGAGAAAAATGCGATAATTATGAAAAATATGCGGTTAACATGAGTTGTTTGGCTTTAAACATTACGGTAATAAGTATCCCTACCAGGAATCGGACCTGGATTTCAGGTTTAGGAAACCCGCGTTCTATCCATTGAACTATGGGGACAAAAAAAACGAGAAAAAATCTAAATTCTAAAATCTAAAAAGAAAATAGATTTTTGTCGGGGATATTGGATTCGAACCAACAACCTCAGCGTCCCGAACGCTGCGCGCTAGCCAATTGCGCCAATCCCCGCCTACGCTAAAGCTACGGCGGGCAAAGCCCGCTTGTTCTACAGTGGGTAAAGCCCGCTTTTAGATAGATTTAATTTAGAACAATGATATTTTAGCATAGGGGATAAATGATATATAAAGAGGCTTTTTAAACTTGTTCATACTATTAAACGTAAATTTTAGGGAATGTTTATAGCAGTTTTAGTCATTGATTGCTAAGTGGGTGATATGGTGAATTAAAGGCTAAGGTTTTGTAATCTTTGACAAACAATTGACAATTTTGAAAAAATATTTAAACTGATCTTAATGAACGACTTAAATAAAAATACTAGGACTTTAATAGTGAGTTTTGTAATTGCGATAATGTTTTTGGTGCCACTTCGTTTTGTAGAAGTTGGTCAAGGATTAGTAGATATGACGACAAGTAATTCACAGGTTTTAGGAGAAGTTAACGAGGTAATTGAGGCAAAACTAGAAGCGCCCTATGATAAATTAGAGAGTCAGAGTTGTATTGATAAATCTGAATTGGACAAACTGGAAAATAAAACATTGGAAAAAATACAGCAAGGTCAGTTGTCTGCAGTCGATAAATCAATCTTGTTAGGGGCTTTAAAAGACGTAGAGCTGAAAGCTTGTAATTAATTAGCGTTCCTTGATAGTTAGAGAATAGAGGTTTTGGGGTGATTTGGCGTTTAGTGAAGTGGAAACAATTATTTTGTAGCCGTCGAGAGAAGAGAGAATATCTTTAATTGGAAGATAGCTGGTATAAATGGTTTGAAAATTAGTAGCATCATAGTCACAAACGCGGATATTTTTATCTTGAGTAAAAATTAAATTGTTAGAATTTGGAAGCCAGGAGAGATTAGAAATTGAGGTGTCGCCAATAAGGAAATTGGTGTCCTCTTTAAGATCATAAACATAGAACTGGTCCTTTTTAAGTGAGCGGGACTGGGTTTGATTACTAATAATTGGGGGAGGGCTAATAATATTTTTGTCCAAATTACCATCGATTTTGGCTTGGTATAGAATTTTATCTTCAGTACTATTGAAAGATAAGGTAGATGAAGTAGTAGCAATTAGGGCAACAAGCTCGGGTGGGATTTTTTCTAATTTAATAGTGGTAATTTGTTGTTGATCATTTTGCCAATTATTTTTGATTTCGGTTAGTTTGGTGGAAATATCAAAAAGATTTTTAGAATCAATATTTTGGTCGATAGAAAAAAGATAAACGCTAGAATAATTTTTTGATGAGGCGATAACTTGCCTAGAATTAGGAGAAAATTCAAAAGTATATTTTGACCAATCGAGATAAGGGAGATTGAGAGAAAGAAGGTGTGGAGTATATTTTCCCAATAATAGGGAGAATTCATTTATTTCTAAGAGATAGAGACCGTTTTCTTTACTAGTAGCGGAAGTAGAGGCAACAGCATAAATAATTTTGTTACCGTCAGGACTAATACTGGGATTTATAACGCCACTAGAAGTAATGGCGTTTAACTCAGGACTAATACGAAAGAGTTGAGCATCGGTGAGAGAAACAAATTCGGGTTGAATTTGAATATTTTTTATCCAGGGGTAAAAACCTTCTTTGACGATTTTTACCATGTAATTGCCTGGATTAAGATTGATAGTATTGTCGGTGGTAGAAGTTAAAAGGTTATTAATATAAATATTGGCTGACCTGGGTTTAGAAGTGGCTGAGAGAAGTCCGGTAATTTTGATTTTAAATCCATTATTGGCAGTATCGAGACGATAGCCTCGGGCAAAGACGGAAATTAGGAAAGTAACGACAATAATAGAGAAGACAACTGAAAGAATAATAAACAGACTTTTGCGAGTCGAAGATGGTTTCATTAGTGTATTATATAAAATTATGGCCTGGATAAGAAAGTTAGCATTAGATTTGGGAACTTCAAATTGTATAATTTGGGGAGTTTCAGAGGGAATTTTGTTAAGTGAACCGACAATTGTGGCAGTGGAAGCAGAGACAAAAAAGGTGCTGGCGGCGGGAAATGAAGCTAAAAAGATGGAAGGGAAGACACCGGATTATATTGAAATAATAAAACCAATTGAATTTGGAGCAGTGGTGGATTATGAGGCGGCAGTAGGAATGTTGAAATGGTTTTTTAGAGAAATAATGGGAAATACATGGTTTTTAGGACCAGAAGTAATGGTGACGGTGGCCTCAGGGTTGACTCAAGTGGAGCAAAGAGCGGTAATGGACGCGGTTTTAGAATCAGGGGCGAGAAAGGTTTATTTGATAGATACGCCATTAGCGGCGGCAATAGGGGCAAAAATACCAATTTCGGAACCATTTGGAAATATGATTGTAAATATGGGTGGAGGGACAATAGAAGCGGCGGTGGTAGCTTCGGGGGGGGTAGTGACAAGTAAATGTTTTCGGGGTGGAGGCAGTCGAATTGATGAATCCTTAGAGGAATATTTAAGAAAAAAATATAGTTTGGCAGTAGGAGGTCAAAGTATTGAACAAATTAAAATAAAATTGGGAACAGCAGTGAAATTGAAAAAAATGGAAACTTTGAGCATTAGCGGTCGAGATTTAGTCTATGGCTTACCTAAAAGTGTGGAATTAAATTCGGATGAAGTGTTTGAAGTAATCAGACCGATGTTGGACGAGGTAATTTTGGTAGTGCGAGAGACTTTACAACTAACGCCGCCAGAGTTAGTGGCAGATATTGCGGATAGAGGGATAGTATTGGTGGGGGCGGCAGCAAAAATAAGAAACTTATGTTTACTATTAACTAGGGAAATTGGAGTGTCAGTACATTTGTCGTTAGAGCCGGAAAACGGGGTGATTCGGGGAGTGGGGATGGCTATGGAAAATTTGGAAATTTATCGTCGGTCGATAAGGTGATATAGACATTTTCTAAAGTCTTATATATAAAAATATTGGTATATTTTAGTGATTGATATATTGTAAATTTTTGTCTTGTAATATAAAAAGATAGTTTTATAATTATTTTTTGCTATATTTTCAATTATAATGGAACTGGCGATGTTTTTTAAGAGTATAAAAATTGTTCAATAATTTAAATATTAATACTTGATACATTTATATTGATTATCTTATAACCAACTAAATTATCTAAAGATGATATAGTTAAGTAGATCTTACTTGTTATCTTTAATATAAGATATTAGTAGTGAATGTTTTGTGTGTAATTAATATGTATAATTTATCATCGACTAGTTTTTTAGAGAAAAGTCGTATATTATGAGTTAAGAAATGATGAAAAAAGAGGGAAAGAGAGATAAAAGTACAGGAGTAGTGATTGATAATTCTTACCTAAAGATAGGGGATAAGTTTGAAATGGATTATTTTGGCAGAGGTATGTTTCAACTGCTAAAAATAATTGGTAGTTTGAAAGACGATAAAAGCAAAAAAATGTGGATAGTAACGGTAAATCCTGAATTTGTTATGGAAATGATAAAAAATCCTTTTTTTGAAAATATCATAAAAAGGGCAGATATGAGGGTAATTGACGGGGTGGGTTTACTGTGGGGAAAGGAAGTGTCTAAGGAAAAAGGGGTAATGAATAAAATTTTAAAAGCAGTAAAAGTGGGAGGAAAAATTTTGAGAGGAAAGGGAAGAGGGGAATTGATTTCCGGGGCGGATTTGATCGATAAGTTGAGTAAATTGGCCAGTAAAAAAAGGATGAAGATGTTCTTTTTAGGAGCTTGGGGGGACAGGGCTCAAAAGAGTGGAGAAAATTTAAAGAAAAAGTATAGTGGTTTAGAATTTAGAGCATGTAGTGGCCGGCCTGATTTTAGTGATGAAGAGACAATAAAACAAATTAATGGTTTTAAAACGGACATTTTATTGGTGGCCTATGGAATGAAGAAACAGGAAGAATGGATTGAAGCTAATTTAAACAAGTTGAATGTAAAAGTTGTTGTTGGAGTGGGAAGAAGCTTTGATTATTACAGTGGAGAGCTAAAAAGGGCCCCAAAATGGGTGAGAAAGATGGGTTTGGAATGGTTATACAGTTTAATTAAAGAACCGAAGAGATGGAGAAGGCAATTAGCCTTGCCGAGATTTGTTGGGAAGGTGATGACTAGTAATAACTAATTTTGGTGTTAGAATAAGGAAAATGGTGACAATGAGAGAACATTTAGTAAAAATGCTTAATCATACAAGTGACTTTTACTTGTCAGAATGGGCACGAGAGGGTTATTCTGCCGATTCTAGAGCGGCGATAAACACGAGACTTCAGGCACTTAAAGTGTCACAAGATCCAAATCCTGAACTAGATAAGCAGATAGTAAATACTGGAAATGATATTGGAATTTGCTTGGTGAGAAGACGAAGCTAAATGATATAATTTGATGTGAAAGAAGGGAAGCTTTTTATAATAACCGGGAAAGAAATGCCGGAGTCACTATCGAAGGCGGTTTTTAGTTTAGTAAATAGAGAATGGAAAGAAGTGACTATATCTAAAGTACCAAGTAGGAAGTGGGAAGATATCAATTTTAATGAAAGTAAATTTATATCATTAGAAAATAATCAAAGTAATGAAGAAATTAAACAGGTAGTTGAAATTCATAAAGCTATTTCAGTGATGTGGGTAGTAAGAAATAAAAAAGATTTAGAAACAGTAAATGAGATATCTGAGAGGGTGGGATCATTAGCTTTAATAATCGGTGATGAAGTTGAAATAGGTTCAAATATTAAGTGTCTGTCTTTACGAATTGATGGTAAAAGTGATATTGAAGAGCAATTGAGGGGTTTTGATTTACCCTTAAGAAGGGAAACATGGAGATTGGCAAGAGAAAGAAGAATAGAGGAAATAATTAGAAGCCAAGAAATTTAATTTCCGGTTCTAAAATAAAACCTTTTTCTTTGGCTTCGCTTTGGATTTTTTGGATAAGAGTGGAGTAATCGGCGGCAGTGGCATGGCCAAGATTAAGGATAAAATTCCCGTGTTTTGGGCTAATTTGAGCATCACCAATTTGAAAACTTTTTAAGTGAAGCTCCTGATCAATAATTCGGCCGGCAGAGTCGTTTTGGGGATTTTTAAAAACAGAGCCAAGAGAGTTCATGGATTGAGTAATAGTTTTTTTAGAAATGATATCGGTAACAATTTGTTGAGATTTTTGGGAATCACCTAAAGATAACTGTAAGGTGGCAGATAAAATAATCCATTCTGGATGGGATTTAAATTCCGAAGTGTCGTAGGACCAGTTCAGTTGATTAGCTAAGAAGTGTTTTAGGGTTTCAGTATTAAGGTCAAATACTTCAATTTCGGTAATAAATTTATCAAAGTTGTTTTTATTAACGCCGTGGATGTTACCGTAAATGGCACCGCCGATAGTGGAGGGGATGTAGGCGAATTCTTCAAGACCAGAGAGAGAGTGAGAAATGGAGTCGGAAATTAAAAAAGCCAGTTGAACTCCGGAATCAACTTTAACCTTATTGTCGGGTAAATACTCAGTATTTTTGGATAAATTTTTAATAACAGTGCCGCGAATGCCGGAGTCAGAGATAAGAACATTACTACCATTGCCGAGGATGGTTAAAGGATTGGAAGAATATTTTTTTAGAGCATTGATAAATTCCTCTGTGGTGTTGGTGGTAATGAACGTGTCAGCGGGGCCGCCAATTTTGACGGTGGTGTAAGGGGCAAGGGGATGATTCTTAAAAATCTTCATTGAAGGAATTATACAATTACGAATTACGAATTACGAATTAAAAAACAAATTTTACTTAAAAATAGGTGATAACTATAATGTTTATCTTCTAATAAAATAATATATTGAGATGGTGTGGATAAGTGGGTAATTAGGGTTGTAACCTATAGTAAATAGAGTGTTAAAATAACTTTATGATATTAGGAATCGATCCGGGATTAGAAAATACGGGGTGGGGGGTAATTAATTATAAATTATCAATTACGAATTACGAATTAATTGATTGTGGGGTAATTTTGACCAATAACAAGGACAAAAGTGAAGAGAGGTTAGAAAAAATTTTTGAAGAAATTCAAAAAATTATAAAAAAATATAAAGTGAAGGAAGTGGCGATGGAATCTTTATTTTTTGCCAAAAATGTCAGAAGTGCGATGGCGGTGGCAGAGGCGATTGGGGTAATCAAAGTGGCGGCAAAAAATTTAGGAAAACCAATTTTTGAATATACGCCATTGCAAATAAAAATGGCTTTTGTGGGTTATGGCAGGGCAGAAAAAGAGCAAGTGGAGACAATGGTAAGAAGTTGTTTGAATCTGGAAGAGGCGATATCGCCGAGTCACGCTTCGGATGCGGTGGCCGCGGCCCTGACACATGGGTTTACAATGAGAATTTAAAACATTGTGTTAGAATCGGGTTGTGGAGAATATTGTAAAAATTATCCCTGAAAAAATGTTAAAGGGAATAAGTATTCATTGCAGGCCGGTTTTGGGTGGAAAAAAAATAGAAAAAGTGGATATTATCAGAGATGAGTCAGGAATAGTGACTAATTTAGTATGTGAGCAGAGAGATAGTAAGGGAATGTGTTTATTGAGACGGAAAACGATGAACAATGGATATGAAAAAGTTTTAAATTATCCTTGCAGAATTATAAAGCCAAAAGTAGTTTCAAAATAAAAGATTCGGGTTATATTTGGTTTGTGATATGATGAGTTTATGATTTCGAGTTTAAGAGGGATAGTTGACAGAGTGTGGGGAAATTATATTGAGGTAGAAGTTGCTGGTGTGGGATACGAGGTTCAATTATCAACGAAGAATTACGAATTACGAATTGGGGATGAAATAAAATTGTTTATTTATATGGCTGTGTCGGAAAATGATATTAGATTATTTGGTTTTAAAACGGTCGAAGAATTGGATTTGTTTAAATTATTAATTACAGTTTCCGGAGTGGGACCGAAAACGGCAGCGGGAATATTAGGGGAAAAACAGAGTTTAGAGATTATGAAAGCTATTGGTGAAGCAGATGTAGACTTTTTTAAGAAAATTAAAGGAATCGGATTAAAGACAGCTCAAAGAATTATTGTCGATTTAAAATCGAAAATTGGGGGGTTGGGAGAATTGAATTTGAGAGATGAACTGCCGTTATTGGAAGATGACGTGGTGTTGAGTTTGAGGCAATTAGGTTTCGAGAGAAAAGAAATTGAAAATGTAATGAAAAAGTTGCCTAAAGATATGGATATCTTAGAAGATAAGGTTAGTTGGTGTTTACAAAATTTAGGCAGATAAATGAGGGAAGTTAACAAGTTTGAGAATAAAATAAAAAAAATGTATCCGAGTAATAGGTTATGTGAATATATTACCGGATTGAGATTAGATGACTCTCGATTAGGAGAACGAATTATGGAGGATAGAAATATTATTAGAGAAAGGTATGGTTTATGGCCTGAAGAAAAATTGAAAAATGAATCGCCAGCAGAATTAGAAAAGTGGGTTGAGGGCAGATTAAAGAAGGTTGGTTATAGGCTACGGCCAGGATTAGAGAGACAGAAATATTTTGATGAGAATGATGTTATGGCAGTAACTAACATAGAAAATAAAGTGGTTTATCAAAGTTTAAGAAAAGATGGAGATAGTAAAAAAATAATGTTAGAACATGAATTAATTCATGTTCTACAGGGAGAGAATACGCCGATTGAGGGGAGAGAATACGAGGCATATATAGGTACAGTTAATAAATCAATTTTAGAAGAAATGATAAGGGAAGGTAGTTTGAATATTTTATTTATGATAATGGCTAGAAATATAAGAAATTATTACAAAGAGGCGGGTGAGGTGGCCCCTTGGGATAAAATTGAATAAATTGTATGACTGATAAAAATTTAGATCCAAAATTAAAATCATCCACCGTCGCAAATGCTATGGCGGACAGGGAAGATAAGGAAATTGAGTTGTCTTTGCGGCCGAAAAAGTTAGCAGAATTTATTGGCCAGAAAAAATTGAAAGATCAATTAGGAGTGTTTATTGAAGCGGCAAAGGAGCGGGGTGAAGCATTAGATCATATTTTATTTTATGGTCCGCCAGGATTGGGAAAAACAACTTTAGCGATGCTTTTGGCAGCGGAAATGGGGTCGAGTGTTAAAATTACTTCCGGTCCGGCATTGACGAGAGCGGGGGATTTGGCATCAATTTTGACGTCACTTAAAAAAGGCGATTTGTTGTTTATCGATGAGATTCACCGTTTAAACAAAATCGTTGAGGAGACGCTTTATAGTGCCATGGAGGATTATGTTTTAGATATAGTTTTGGGTAAAGGACCGGCGGCCAGATCGGTTAGATTAAAGTTACAGAAATTTACAATTGTGGGGGCGACGACAAGAATAGGTTTAATTTCTGGACCAATGAGGGATCGTTTTGGAATTGTGCAACAGATAGATTTTTATGAAGATAAAAATTTAGCTGAAATTGTAGAGAGAACGGCAGAGTTATTAAGAGTAAAAATGGAAAAGGGGGCGGCGGAGGAAATTGCTAAGAGGTCGAGAGGAACACCAAGAATTGCTAACCGATTATTAAAGAGAGTGAGAGATTATGCTCAAGTAGGTGGTGATAGTTTGATAACAGTTAAAGAAGCTAAGAATGCTTTAGAAAAATTAGGAGTAGATGAATTAGGTTTAAATGATGCAGATCGGAAGTATTTAGAGGTGGTCAAAAAACAGTATGGGGGTGGACCGGTGGGAGTCGAAAATATTGCCGCAGCACTGACTGAGGATGTGGAAACTATCACTGATGTTTACGAACCGTTTTTGATGAAAAAAGGATTGGTAAAAAGAACGCCAAGAGGAAGAGTAACTACATAGACTATAAAACCAAAAAAGGCAGCTAGAAGTTAATCTAACCGCCTTTAAGGCAAAGTAAGTCCGCCTCTTCGGCGGGTGAGAATTATTCGGATTGAATACCAAGTAGCCAGAGAACGGCTTCTTTACGATAGCGACGATCACCACGAGCGTTGATACGAATAGCGGGAAGCTTACCTCGTTTACCCCAACGTTTGATAGTGAGTTTGGAAACACGTAATAAATCAGCAACTTCGGCAACGGTCAAAAGGTCAGGAAGATTGTCGATGCTGATACCGTTAACTTTTTTTGGGGAGGATTTTTGATTCACAAGTTTGTCTTGTGCTATATTTTGATTGTCCATTTGGTAGCTCCTCGTGTATCAAATTAATATTTAACTATAATCATTAAAGCATAAAGGATATAAGTAGGTCAAGATATCAAAATTGGAAATAGCTAAAAATGTTGTAGAATAAATTAATGACGGATTACAAGATTGCCTTTTTTGGCGTTAAAAGTTGGGAAAGAGCGATTATTGAAAAGGAAATAATTAACTTGGATGCCTGCGGGGTGGGAATTTTTGAGGATGAAGTTCAAGATAATATTGAAATGGCCAAAAAATACGAGATTTTGTCGGTATTTATTTATTCAAAGATGAATAAGGAAGTTTTGGATAGATTGCCTAGTTTAAAAATGATTACCACTAGATCGACTGGGGTGGATCATATTGATAGTGGGGAATGTAAAAAAAGAAAAATTGAAGTAATGAGTGTGCCGGTTTACGGCTCGAATACAGTGGCGGAGTATGCTTTTGCTTTAATTTTGGCGGTGGCAAAAAATATTGTGGAAGCGCATCAGGCGGTGGAGGACGATGAATTTAGCCCCGAGGGTTTAACCGGAATTGATCTATTTGGTAAGACTTTAGGGATAGTTGGATTGGGTAAAATCGGAGCAAATGTGGCTAAAATGGCTAAGGCTTTTGGAATGAAGATTATTGCAGTAGAGAAATTTCCGGACGAAAAAATAGTCAAAAAATATAAAGTGAAATTAGTGGATTTAGAAACTTTATTAAAAGAAGCGGATGTGGTGACGTTGCACTTGCCGGCAATGAAGGAAACTTATCATTTAATAAATAGAGAAAATATTAAATTAATGAAGACGGGAAGTATTTTAGTGAATACTTCGAGAGGAGCCGTGGTGGAAACTGAAGCGATAATTTGGGCCTTAGATAAGGGAATTTTGAGAGGAGCTGGTTTGGATGTGGTGGAGGAAGAGGATAAGATAGAAAGTATGTCGATGGTGATGAGTCAAAGACCAAGCAAAGACGATTTACAAAATGTTTTAAGCTATCACATGCTACGAGACAGAGATGATGTGGTATTTACACCCCATAACGCTTTTAATACAGAAGAGGCAATTGAGAGAATTATAAAGACGACAATTGAGAATATTAAAAATTTTTGTAACAATAGGGTATGAAAGCAGTAATTATATGCGGTGGGGTGGGAACAAAGATGTGGCCGGAGAGTCGTGTCAGTTCTCCTAAACAATTTTTGCCATTAATTGGGGAAAAATCGTTATTTCAATTGAATTGGGAAGCTTTAAGGCTAAAATTTTCTCCGGAAGAAATTTTTTTACAGACCAATGCCCAACAGGCGGAGATGGCTAAGAAATTAGTACCAGAAATTTTAACAGAGAATGTCTTTATTGAACCGGAGATGAGAAATCAGGGACCGGCAACGGGTTTTGCGGCAGTGTCATTAATTAAAAAAGGTTTTGGAGATGAAGCATTTATGTTGGTACAGGCGGATGTATTGAGAAAACCGGAAGAAAAATTTATAGAGATGATGAATATGGTAGGTAATTTATCGGAAAATTCCACCGATTATATTACCGGAGGAATGGTGCCAAAGAGTATTGTGAGAGGAGTGGATTATTTAGTTAAAGGGGAGCTAATTAAGGAAGAAAATGGAGTTAAGGTTTATCGGGTGGCAGATTATATTGATAGAAGTGAAGAGGAAAAGATAAAAGGATATTTGGGCTCGGATAAATTGATGATTCATGCCAATCACACCACAATGACACCAAATAATTTGATGACGATGTATAAAAAATACCGGATGGATTGGTATGAACCGTTGATGAACATTGTTAA
>JBAZWK010000020.1:11847-16389 GCA_041660365.1 Candidatus Shapirobacteria bacterium
GGTTGAATACGCTAAAATGCCAAAAGGAGGAATTGAAGAATTGACGAAGCAAGTTTATGTTAATGGGGAAGCAATGGTGGCTGAATTACCTTTTGAATGGATAGATTTTGGTACTTGGGAAAGTGTAGTCAATTATCAGTTATCAATTAACAGTTACGAGTTGAAAGGAGTGGAAATTGAAGCAAAGAATAATTATGTGAGATCGAAGAAATATACGGCGTTAATTGGGGTGGAGGATTTAATAGTAGTGGAAACGGAGGATGCATTGCTAATTTGTAAAAAAGATATGACGGGAAAGGTGGGAGAGGTGGTCGAGAAGCTAAAAGAGGGGGATAAAACTAGTTTACTATAGAGTGAGATCTGAAGAAAGGAATTGAATTGAAGGAAGAAGTCTCTAGAATGAAAGCATGAGATATATTTTTGTGATGGGCGGAGTGGTGAGTGGACTGGGAAAAGGAGTGGTGTCAGCCTCGATAGGATTGTTGTTAAAATCGTCCGGTTTTAAGGTAAATCATATTAAAATTGACCCTTATCTAAATATTGATGCGGGAACAATGCGGCCGGCGGAGCATGGAGAAACTTTTGTAACGGCCGACGGTGGGGAAATTGATCAAGATTTAGGAAATTACGAGAGATTTTTAAATCAAGATTTTTCTAAAGACAATAATATTACTTCAGGAAAGGTTTATAAAAAAATCATTGAAGATGAAAGAGCTTTTAAATATGAAGGCAGGGATGTAGAAATGATTCCCGATGTACCAAATGAAGTAAAAAGAAGGTTTTATGAATTGGAAAAAGGCTACGATTTTGTGGTAGTAGAAATTGGCGGAACTACAGGCGATATTGAGAACTTACCCTTTTTATATGCGGCCAGGGAAGTGGGTCGGGAAAGAGAAACGATGTATGTGATGGTGTCTTATGTGCCATTTTTGAGAAATGTGGGGGAATTAAAAACAAAGCCGACGCAACATGCAATTTCAGAATTAAGGTCGACAGGAATAGTACCAGATGTAGTGATTACTAGAAGCGAGACTGGTTTGGATTTGCCCCGACGGGAAACTTTAGCTAAAAGATGTTTTTTGGACGATGAGGCAATTTTCGATGATCCAGATTGTGATTCGATATACAGAGTACCGTTGATTTTAGAAAAGCAGGGTTTGATGAAAAGAATTCGAAAACATTTTAAAATAAAAAAACACCCGACGGATTTAAAAAAATGGAAAGAAATGGTAAAAAGAATGGAAAAGGCCAAAAAAGAGGTAAAGATTGCCTTGGTGGGAAAATATGTGAAATGCGGGAAGGGGAATCATAAGGATGTTTATGTCTCAGTTTTAGAGGCGCTGAAACAGGCGGGAATTGTTAATGATATTAAAGTAAAAATTGAAGCCATTGATTCAAATGATTTTAAAGTGGAAGATTTAAAAAAATATAGTGGAATTGTGGCTCCACAGGGATGGGGAAGCCGAGGAGTGGAGGGGATCATTAAGGCGATAAAAGTGGCCCGAGAAAATAAAATTCCATATTTAGGATTGTGTTTTGGCATGCAAATGGCAGTAGTAGAAATTGCCCGTGATATGGCAAAATTAGAAGGAGCAAACTCAGTGGAAGTGAATCCAGAGACTAAATTTCCCGTGATTCATTTAATGCCGGAGCAGGAAGAATATTTAAAGAAACATCAATATGGCGGGACGATAAGATTGGGGAATTGGCCGTGCAAGATTAAAAAAGGAACGTTATTAGAGAAAATTTACGGAAAAACAGAAGTTCAAGAAAGGCATAGACATCGATATGAGGTTAATAATGAGTACCGAGAGGCTCTCGAAAAGGCGGGAATAGTTATTTCGGGAACTAGCCCCGATGGAAAATTGGTGGAAGCCATAGAGCTTAGAGACCATCCGTTTTTTGTGGGAACACAATTTCATCCAGAGTATCGCTCTAGACCACTAGACGTTCACCCGATTTTTGTGGAGTTTATAAAAGTAGCAATAGAAAAATGAGAAATTATCTGTAATAATAATTACAGATGTACGGTAAAAGAAGATCAATTAGGCTAGAGGGATATGATTATTCGCAAAAGGGATGTTATTTTGTAACGATAGATTTAGAAAATAAGAAAAATTTATTATGGAAAAACGAAAATATTTATGAGTTAAATGAAATTGGAAAATTAATGGAAAAAATAATTTTAGAAATTCCAATATATTATTTAGGGATATTAATTGATGAATATATAATAATGCCGAATCATGTGCATTTAATAATAAATATTAATAAAGGGCAGAAATGGGATTTAAATAAAATAAACAAAGGGCGGAAATGGGATTTAAATAAAATAAACAAAGGGCGGAAATGGGATTCCGCCCGTACATTGAATAATGATATTGTAGGGGCGGATCCCCGTATCCGCCCGAATAAAAATATTGATATAAATATCCGCCCAAATAATCAAATAAATTCCAATTTATCATTATCAGAAATAATTCAAAGATTTAAGATATTATCCACGAACCGATATATTGATGGTGTCAAAAATAAAAATTGGCCAAGATTTTTTAAAAGGTTATGGCAAAGAGATTATTATGAAAGGATTATTAGAGATGAAAGAGAATATTGGGGAATTAAACAATATATTAAAAATAATCCGAAAAAATTATTAATAAAAACCCGCCTCTTCGGCGGGTTTAAAGTTTAAAATAAAAGAATTATTTTAATTCTACGACAGCGCCGGCGGCCTCGAGTTTAGTCTTAGCTTCAGCAGCAGCCTCTTTTTTCATAGTACCTAAGTTGGCGGGACAAGCATCGACCATATCTTTAGCTTCTTTCAAACCTAATTCTGGTTTGAATTCACGGACAGCTTTGATAACGGCGATTTTGTTGGCACCAGCACTGGTGACAATGACGTCGAATTCAGTCTTTTCTTCGGCGACGGGAGCAGCAGCACCAGCAGCGGCAGCGGCGGGAGCAGCAGACATAGCGACAGCTTTGACGTCGAATTTTTCTTCTAAAGCTTTGACCAATTCAGATAAATCCATTACTGATAATTCAGCAATTTGGTCGAGGATTTTGGTTAATTTTTCATCCATATTTTTATTTAATAATTAATTTTTAAATAACTTAATAAAAAAAGTGTCACGCCTCGTCGGCGGGGCATTTAATACATAAATTTATAAATTTAATTAGTTTCGGTGGCTTTTTTATCAGCCAAAGCTTTTAAAGTTAAAACTAATTGCTGTTGATTGAAACGCATGGCATAAACCAAACGTTGCATGGGGTTTTTAAGTCCACCAATAAATTGGGCGATAAGAGCCGATTTGGAAGGAAGAGATAAAAATTTTTTTAATTCGTCGAAAGAAAGAAGTTTTTTGTCATAAATGCCATATTTGAAAGAAGTTTTTTCTTTAGCTTTGTTGACGGCGTCAATTTCTTTTAGAGGAGCAATTTCATCGGTGTCACAATAGACAACGGCGGTAGGACCGGTTAAAGTTTCAGGTAAATCTAAACCCATTTTGCCTAAGGCTCGAGTAATAAGAGTGTTTTTGACAACTTCGATAAAACCACCAACACTTTTAACTTTGGCACGAAGATTGCTGATATCACCAGCAGTTAAACCTTGATATTGAATAAAAGCAGCGGATTTAGCAACAGAGAGTCTGGTAACGACTTCGTCGACTTTGGTAATTTTTTGTAGTTTTGGCATAGATTAAATAAAATTTTTACTAAAAAAGCCTCGAAGATCGAGGCGACAAATAGAAAATCTAATTGTTTCCTCGGCGGGATTTATTTTTATACCTGCTGTCTTCGGTAGTACAGGGGGGATTATACACTAATTTGGGTGGTTGGCAAATGGGGAAATGAGGACTACACTTCCGATGTTGTAAGTTTAGAGTTATCGAAATTTTTGAGGACAGAAAATTTTTTCTGTCATGAAGAATTTGAGATAACGAAAGGAGAAAAAAATGAAAGAGGAAATTGCTTTATCAACAATTAATAATTTGGCATTTGGAAATGAGAGAATGCGTGAGGTTTTAAGTATGGTATATCGGGGAGGAAAAACGATTGTTGATGAGTGGCCTGATGAAAAAACTGCGATGTTGGCACGAAAAATGATTCGGGCGACGAGTTGTTTGATTCATCGAAGAATAAATTTTGAGGAATTAGCAATTAAAGGAGACAAGTTTTGGGAGAGTGAAAAAGGAAAAAGTGTAGATACTGCTTTGACAAATTTTATTGAGGCGAGGAGAAATAAGACGTTAACCTGTAAAAGTTTGTGAGGGGAGTTTAGTAGTGTTTTGTACATAAAATTACTTTAGGTTAAAGATGTTCTTTCTAAATATATATATATTGTGTATAATTTCGTGGTTTAACAAGGAAAATAATGAAAATATGTTTAGTAGGACCAAGTTGTGCTGGAAAAACAACTTTGGCCCACAAATTAAAAAAAATCATTAAGTGTAAAACACTTGATTTGGATCAAGTATTTGTAGATACATCTAGACCAAGAAAAGTGGGCGAGACTTTCTATCGCTCAGGCAAAGACGGCGT
>JBAZWK010000021.1:0-16069 GCA_041660365.1 Candidatus Shapirobacteria bacterium
CACTTTCCCCAATTAATAACATTTCCACTTTCTATGGCTATAAAAATCCCTAAAATTTGGCTAATAATCGTTATTGCCTTGCTCCTGCGCTCCTGGCAAATTGCCAAGCTGCCTTCATTAAATCCCGATGAAGCTGCTTTGGGCTACAATGCTTACTCACTTTTACAAACAGGTAAAGACGAACATGGGCTATCCTGGCCACTTCATTTCCAATCATTTGGTGATTACAAACCCGGTGGCTATGTTTATTTAGATTTACCCTTTATTAAAGTCCTTGGTCTAACCCCATTGGCTGTCCGTCTTCCCAATCTAATTTTTTCCGTTCTAACTATTTATGTCTTATATCGTCTTGTTTTGCTTTTGACTTTAGACTTTAAACTTTCTTTGTTTTCTGCTTTTGTTCTTGCCATTTCCCCTTGGCATCTTCAATTTTCCCGTGGTGCCTGGGAAAGTAGTACAGCATTATTTTTCCTACTTTTAGGTATTTATTGGCTTTATCGCTATCTTATTAATCAGCAAAAAATATTTATCTATCTTTTTCCTTTGCCTTTGGTAATTGCCTTGGCCACTTATCATTCTGCCCGAATTATCGCTCCGCTGTTACTTTTAAGTATCATTATTTTTAACTTTAAAAAACTTTTTAATTACCAATTTTTAATCGCTGCTTTAATAGGCATACTTCTAGTTTCACCAGTAGCTTTTTCATTTTTAAAAAATGGCGGCATGACCCGTTTTGGCGGGGTTGGTTTAACTGCCGACAAAGGCCCAATTGCTCGATCAGAAGAGCTATTAAACCAACATGGCAACACTAAAATATTTAACCGGATTATACACAATAAGCGAGTTCTTTATGCCTTATCTTGGGTAGAAAAATATTCATCTCACTTTAATTTAAATTTCTTGTTTATTAACGGTGATGAAGTCCCTCGCTCTAAAAACCCCGATATGGGTCAGCTTTATCTTTTAGAATTACCCTTTTTAATTTTAGGCATTGTTAAATTAATTCAATCTAAAAATAAACATTTACAACAATTTACCTTTGCCTTTTTATTTATTTCTCCTTTGGCTTCATCATTAACTTTTCAAGCTCCTTCGGCTCTCCGTGCCCTACCTATGGTCATACCCTTATCGATTCTCGTTGCACTTGGCCTTAATCAAATTATTTCGAATTTTTCTTTTACTATTAAACTACTTATCTTCTTATCTTATCTACTTTCTATTCTCTATTATCTTGATTCCTACTATATTCATGCTCCTAAACGTTATTCTTTTGCCTGGAATTCGGGATTTTCTGAAATTATTCCCTACGTCGAATCTCAAAAAAATAATTATCAAAATATTTATTTTACTAATAAATATGATCAGCCTTATATTCTTTATCTATTTTTTAGCCACTATCCACCCCAATTGGCTCAGTTACAAACTAAATTAACTCCGCCGGATCAATTTGGCTTTTCTACAGTGCTTCAAATAGATAATATTCACTTTGAAATTCCTAAAGTTATTCCTCCAAAATCATTAATCATTGATGCCGCCGATTTTGAATCTAGCGGTCAAAGCTTTAAAATATATACTAACTAATATGAAAACCACTCTTTCCGTCGCCATCGCCACTTACAACGAAGCTGAAAATATTGATCGCTGCCTTAAGGCCGTCGCCGATTGGGCTGATGAAATTATTATTGTTGATGGTAAATCCATTGACGACACTGTCAAAATTGCTAAAAAATATCAAAACGTCAAAATAATTTCTACTGATAACAAAACCATGTTTCATCTTAATAAACAAATGGCTATTGATGCTTGTCAAAGCGATTGGATTCTCCAACTAGATGCCGACGAAGTGCTTACTAATGATTTAAAAGAGGAAATTTTAAAAACTATTGCCGACACAAAATTTAATGGTTTTTGGATCAAGCGTCAAAATTTTTTCTTAGGTAAATTCTTAACTAAAGGGGGAGTCTACCCTGACCCCACCATCAGACTCTATCGTCGGGGCTTTGGTAAACTGCCATGTAAAAATATCCATGAACAGGCAGAAATTAATGGCCCAGTTGGTCAGTTAAACTCCGATTTACTCCATTTTGCCGACCCAAACTTTAGTCGCTATCTTTTACGTAACGACCGTTACACCTCTTTATTAGCCACCGATTTTAAAAATGCCGGCGTCAAAATTAATGTTTTTTCTTTTATTAACTACTTTACTATTAAACCACTCTACTGGTTTTTTCTATCATATTTTCGCCACCGAGCTTACGTTGATGGTTTTCAAGGTTTTGTTTTTGCCTGGTATTCTTCCCTTCGTTTTCCCATCGCTTATATTAAACTCTTTGAACTAAAGCATGCCAAAATTTAAAGTTGCCATTGATATTAGTCCCTTAAATGATGGTAATTCCACCCGAGGCGTTGGCTACTACACTCGTAATTTAGTCGCTGCCCTTCAACAGGAAATTAAAATCAATCCGGACTATAAAAATTACCAAATTAAACTCGTAACTGATAACTCTAAACTCGTAACTGGTTTTGATCTTGTTCATTATCCTTATTTTGATCCCTTTAAATTAACCTTACCTCAAAACCAAATTCCCAAGATTGTCACTTGTCATGATTTAATCCCTCGAGCTTTTAAATCTCATTTTCCAGTCGGCCTCAAAGGTGAAATTAAATGGCTAATTCAAAAACATCGTTTACAAAAAGCCGATTATATTATCTGTCCCTCATTTTCCGCTAAATACCAAATTTTGGATCAAATAAGTTATCCATCGGATCATATCTTTGTTACTTATGAAGCCGCCACTCCAGATTTTAAAAAAATTACCGACCATAAATTTTTAAAAAAAATCCAAACCAAATACCAATTACCTAATGATTTTGTCCTATTTGTTGGCGATATCAATTGGAACAAAAATGTCCCCACCCTAGTCAAGGCTTGTTTGAAATTAAATTATCCTCTCGTTATTGTCGGTTTAGCTGCCACTAAAAAGGTTTCCGATCATCCCTGGACTAAAGACATTCTTTGGCTTCAGTCTCAAAATTCACCTTTGATTCACTGCCTTGGTTATGTCCCAGATGAAGATTTACCATCTATTTATAATCTCGCTAAAATTTATTGCCAACCTTCCTATTCCGAAGGTTTTGGTCTGCCTTTACTTCAGGCCATGCAGTCGGGTACTCCAGTTTGTTATTCTCAAGAAAGCTGTCTACCAGAAATTATGGACTTCAACGGTGAATATTTTGACCCTTATTCCCAAATTTCTCTAGAAAACGCCCTAAAAAAACTCTGGATTGATAAAAAATTAAGGCAAAAGTATTCAAAAAACGGTCAAATCCGCGCTCAGAATTTCTCCTGGAAATATACCGCTCTTCAAAGCCTGGCTCTTTATCAACTTATTGAAGTAAATGAAAAAAAGTAATCGTCATTTTCTCTCGGTAATTATTCCTGCCTATAAACAGGCAAAATCAATTAGACAAGATATGTACTCCATTTACGACACTCTGGAACAAATTCGTTATCCCTATGAATTAATTTTAGTTGTTGATGGCACTGAAGTTGATTCCACTTATATTGAAGCCAAAAAATGCCATCTTAAAAATTTACAGATTTTGGGTTATCAACATAATCACGGCAAGGGCTACGCTCTTCGTTATGCCATGGCCAGAACTAAAGGTGACTATGTTGCTTTTATCGATTCCGGTATGGAAATTGACCCAAATGGCCTATCTATAATTTTAGAACACATGGAGTGGTATCATGCCGATGTTATTGTTGGTTCCAAACGCCATCCCGCCTCTCAAGTAAATTACCCCTTGGATAGGAAAATTATTAGTTTTGGCGCCTATTTGATTTCTCGTTTTTTACTGGGCATCAATGTTCATGACACTCAGGCTGGTCTCAAAATTTTCCGCCGCCCAGTCTTAGAAAAGGTTTTACCTCGTCTTTTAGTCAAAAACTATGCCATTGATCTAGAAATTTTGTCTGTCGCTAATCGTCTTGGTTTTAAAAAAATTTATGAAGCGCCTCTAAAACTTAATTATGTTTTTCAGAGTTTGACTCACGCTACTGGCTTTAAAATAATTTTTAACAGCCTTCGCGATGCCCTAGCTGTTTTTTATCGTCTTCGAATTCTTCACTACTATGACGACAAAAACCAACGTCACTGGTTTTATGATCCAGAGTTAGATATGAAAATAAACACCGGTTTATGAAAAAATTATTTTCTATCATTATCCCAGTCAGAAAAGAAAATGCCTATCTTCAGGAAACATTACAACAACTAAAAAAACAAAGCTTTAAAAATTTCGAAATTTTAATTATCACTGATAAAATTTCTAAAAAACCTGATCCTAGTTTTAAAAGAAATTTAGGCGCTAAAAAAGCCAAGGGCAACTATCTGTGTTTTTTAGATGATGATTCCTATCCCGATAAGAACTGGTTAAAAAATATTGCTGTCCAAATAAAAAAACACCCTGATTATGCCGCTTTTGTCGGCCCTTGTCTGACTCCTCCAAAAGACAATCTTTTTCAACAAGCTTCTGGCCTTTTTTGGTCTTCATTTTTAGGTAGCGGCGGTGCCGGTCAATATCGCAATTTTCCCCAAAAGTCGCGTTTTGTTGATGATTATCCCACCGTCAATTTCACTATCAAAAAAAGCGTTTTTCAAAAAATTGGTGGATTTAACTCTAAATATTGGCCCGGCGAAGATACTATTCTCTGTTTAGACTTAATTAATAATCAACAAAAGATTTATTATCATCCGTCAATAAAAGTTTTTCACCATCGCCGCTCGATTTTAATTCCTCACCTTAAACAAATTAGTCGCTATGCTCTTCATCGTGGTCTTTTTGCCAGAAAATTTCCTAAAAATAGCCTTAAAATAGGTTATTTAATGCCATCACTGTTTTTGATTTATCTTCTAACTCTCCCTATTAGCCATTTTTATTGGCCATTTTGTTTTTACTTACTCTTATTATTTATTACGTTTATTATTTTTCTATTCAACTATTCATCTATTCAACTTTCACTTTTAACTATTTTAACTATTCCCATCACCCACCTTTATTACGGCCTTTTGTTTATAATAGGTCTATTAAAGTTTGATTTAAAGTTTAAAGCTCATCCAGTTGATCAGCAAACTGGTAAATACCTCGGTGGTTAAAAAGAATTTTTCCATTTCCATTTCCTATCCGCCTCTAGAGTCTTCCAAGGGTATCCCATTTTTGGCTCAAAATCGTCAATTTCAGTGGACTAACACTGGCAACGTTATTCTACCGGTTATTCCGGCTTATGGCGCCAGTGCTTTAAAAAAACTTGGTTATAAAATATTTTGGGACGATGCCATCGCCGAAAAAATTTCTTATAAAATATGGTTAAAAAGATTAATTAAAAGAAAACCCAATCTAATTTTTATTGAATCAAAAACTCCAGTCATTAAAAAACATTGGCTTATTATCAAAGAAATTAAAAAATCTCTACCCAAAAGTCTTATTGTTCTCATGGGTGATCATGTCACTGCGCTACCCGAAGAATCATTTAAAGAATGTCCGGTTGATTATGTTATCACCGGCGGCGATTACGACTTTATGATGCTTAGTTTAGTTTCCCATCTAACTAAAAAAACACCATTAGAGCCAGGCTTTTATCACCGATATCAAGGCAAAATAGTTAATACCGGTCTTTTTGCCTTGAAGCACCATAATTTAGACCAAATGCCTATTATTGATCGCCAATTAACCAAATGGCGTTTATATGGCTTCAATAACACTAATTTTAAATATAAACCCGGAGCCTACATTATGTCTGGACGCGACTGTTGGTGGGGAAAATGTACTTTTTGTTCTTGGACTACGACCCATCCCGGTAATACTTTTCGTACCTTTTCCGTCGAGCATATCATAAAAGAAATTGAATCATTAGCTAAACTTGGAGTTCGAGAAATTTTTGATGACGCCGGCACCTTACCTATTGGCTCCTGGTTAAATGATCTCTGTCACGAATTAATAGAGAGGGGATTGAACAAAAAAGTTGTTCTGGGCTGCAACATGCGCTTTGGTGCTCTTAATCAAGAGCAATATAACCTTATGGCTCAGGCAGGATTTAGATTTATTCTTTACGGTCTAGAATCAGCTAATCAAAAAACTTTGACCAAAATTAATAAAAATACTAAGCCAGAAGACGCTAAAAATACCTTATCTATGGCCAAAAAAGCTGGACTAGAGCCTCACATTACTATCATGATTGGCTATCCCTGGGAAAGCCTAAAGGATGCTCAAAATACCCTTAACGAAGCCCGTCAACTGTTTAAAGAAGGTCTCGCCGACTCTATGCAGGCTACTATTGTTATCCCTTATCCTGGTACTCCACTCTTTGCCGACTGTCAAAGAAATAACTTACTTTTAACCGGAGATTGGGATAATTACGATATGCGCCAGCCAGTCATGAAATCCCCAATCAACAAAGAAACTCAATTAAAACTAGTTCGGGAACTATTTTACGGTATTTTAACTCCTCAATTTTTATGGCGAAAAATTACCTCAATTAAAAATCTTGATGATCTTAAGTTTTTAACTACTTATGCTGTTAAATACTTCCAAAAACTCCGTGATTTTCCCACAAATTAGTATTGTTATTCCCACTTTAAATTCCGGCCGGATATTAAAGGAATGTCTTGATTCTATTAAAAAACAAGAGTTTTTAGATTACGAAATTTTGATTATCGATGGGGGATCAACCGATAATACCCTTGAAATTGCGGAAAATTTTCATTGCCAAATTATCAATAATCCTCTAAAAACTGGCGAAGCCGCTAAAGCCCTTGGTTTTAGAAAATCTCATAGTAAATTTATTGCTTTAATTGACTCTGATAATATTTTACCTAGCAAAAATTGGCTATCAAAAATGATGTTGCCATTTAAAGATCCAGAAGTTATCGGCTCTGAACCAATTTCCTTCACTTACCGTAAAAATGCTGGCTATATTGAAAGATATTCCGCCCTTTTAGGCGCCAACGACCCTTTCGCCTTTTTTAATGGCAACTATGATCGTTTTAGTTATCTCAGCCAAAAATGGACGAATTTAAAATTAAAAACTATTGATAAACGTGAATATTTAAAAGTAAATATTGATGATAATCGAAATATTCCAACTATCGGTGCTAATGGTACTATTTTTCGAAGAGATTTTTTAAATAAATTCTTTCATGGCGACTATCTTTTTGACATAGACATCCTTGCCATAGCCCCAAAACCTCTCTATTTTACTAAAGTTAAAATAGGTATCATTCACACCTTTTGTGAATCATCACTTTTAAAATTTATTAGAAAACAGCAGCGTCGCCTAAGCGATTACTATACCCTTCAAAAATATCGACGCTATCAGTGGTCGAGTTCCAGTCATATTTTAACTTTTAGTCTCTACAGTCTATTAATTTTTCCAAGCCTCTACGATTCATTTAGAGGCTATCTTAAAAAACCCGATTCTGCCTGGTTTTTTCATCCCTTAGCTTGTTGGTTAACCTGGTGGGTATATTTTATTGTTACTCTAAAATATAAACTTCATCTTCTAAAACCTATCAACCGTCTTGAATGGCGCCAATAATTATTTTTGGGCTACTACTAACATCATTGGCCAAAACCAAGAACAATTTCTTGCTAAATATCTCGCCGCTGGTCTAACTACTTTCGGTAAAAACCCCAGCATTATTTCACTTTCCAGTCTCACAAATTTAATACTCCTAAAACCAAATTTTTGATGTAACTTTTTGAGTTTTAATTTTGTAAATGACAATTCGTAACCAAAATACATATGTTTACCCCTTAATAACTTCAAATGTATAAATTCCGCTAATTGTTTTATAACTGGAAAATCTGGAATATTCCCCCAAACTTGTCTATAAGTTAAAGAACCTATATTTAAATAGGGAACCGCATTAAGTGCTATGCCACCCTTTTTCATTATCCTTCCGAATTCTTTAATACAAGCTCCAGTATCTTTAAAATGTTCAATTACCCCACCCCCATATAACAAATTAATGGTCTTGTCTCTCAGTGGTATTTTAAAAATATCGCCTCTAATTAGTAGATAATTTTTTATGCCCTTATTATCCATAATTTTTTTGGCAATTTTCAAAGCGGTCAAAGAAAAATCAATTCCAATTACTAATTTACATTTTTTTGCCAAAAGACTCCCAATAGTAAAAGTGCCGCAGCCTAATTCAAAATATACCGTCTCTTTATCGACTTTGTAATATTTCAAAATTTGCTCCACCCCATATTTTTGAAACATCGGCAAAGACTTTTTGTATTCTTCAATAACTCCATTTTTGCTCTGCCAATTTTTATAAAAAATATCCCATTTCTTTTGCGAAAATACCTTTTCTTCTTCCATTTCTCCAATACAATTTAAAATCCCATCCTGATATCCATATTTTCTGCCACATTTTTGACAAACTAAAAAATTGTCTTTTTTACATAAATTTCCCCGGCAATCAATACAAAATAGATACTTCTCTTTAATAGTCATTACACTATAATATAGTATCAAATGAAAAATATCCTCTTCATTTCCAATAACACTTTGACAGATTCTGGTTTAAGCGGCGGCGATCGTATTCTAATCGAACTAGTCAGGAATTGGAGTCAAAAATTTCCCACCGCTCTTTTAGCCACCGGCGAATGTGTCACTTTATTTGAAACCTACCACGCCTTAAAAAAAGTTAAAATTTTTCTCTCTTCTCCTAAAAAAGCCAAATTTAAAATTTATTCAAATTTTAATTATTTTCTTCATGCTGTCAATCGTACTTTTATTGGAGTTAAAGCCGTCTTCAAATATCGTTCCGAACTGAAAAAGTACACCCATATTTATTCCGCCTCAGACTTCTACCCTGATTTTTTACCGGCTTTATTTTTAAAAATTTTAAATCCCAAAATAACCTGGGTAGCTGGTTTTTATTTATTTGCTCCGAAACCTTGGCAAAAAAATAATCCCTACCGCACTTCTTTAGGTAGGTTCTTTACTGGATTTTATTATTGGTTAACTCAAAGATTGAGTTATTCCCTTATTTATCATTTTGCCGATATAGTTTGTGTTACCTCGGATCCAGATATCAAATATTTTTTTTCTCCAAAAAGAAACCGAAACAAGATTGTCGTTGTTCGCGGTGGGGTTGATATAAAACCATCCCATCTTTACCTAAAAAAACACCAGCCGTCTCTAAAAAATAAAAAATTTAATGCCGTATTTATTGGTCGACTTCACTACCAAAAAGGTGTTTTAGAGCTTATCGATATTTGGAAAAAAGTTTGTTTAAAATTTCCCAAATACCAGCTGGCCATGATTGGCAACGGTCAATTATTACCCGATATTAAGAAAAAAATAAAAAAACTTAAGCTTTCTAAAAATATCACCCTTTTTGGTTTTGTTGATGGTACTAAAAAATTCAAGATCTTTAAAGAATCGGCAATTGCGGTTCATCCCTCTACATACGATAGTGGTGGTATGGCCACTGCCGAGGCTATGGCCTGGGGTCTTCCTGGTGTTAGTTTTGATCTTGAAGCTTTGTTAAGTTATTACCCTCATGGTTTAATTAAAACTAGATGTTTTAATATTGATGAATTTGCCGACAACATTATTAAGTTAAATACCGACGAAAAACTTTATTCCAAATATTCAAAACAAGCCATCGATTTAATTGAAAATCACTGGTCTTGGGATTCGCGAGCCAATGATGTTATTAATCAAATTATTAAATATTCCTAATGAAAATTCCTTTTTTTAGCGTTTATATTCCCTCATACAATCACGAAAAAACTCTTAAAGCGGCTCTGGACTCTGTAACCCATCAATCTTTTAAAAACTTTGAAATTATTGTCCGTGACGATGCTTCAAAAGATAAAAGTCTTCAAGTTGCTAAAAATTATAAATATAAAAATATTAAGGTTTTTGGTAATCAAAAAAATCTCGGTTACCCCGGGAATTTAAATCGAGGCCTGAAAGATTGCTCTGGCAAATACATATTCATATTGGCCGGCGACGATTTGATCGATAAAAATACTTTAAAGTGGTACCATGACGCCTTAGTAAAATACCCCAATGCTGGGGCTATTACTCGCCCTTACTATTGGTTTGTAGACGATTATAAAATTCCAGTTCGCCTAAAACAAAGCACCAACTCCAAAAATGATTTATTAGTTTCTCAAAAAAGTTCCTTTAATAAAATTCTTTTACTTCTTTCCACTCTCGATCAAGTTTCCTGTCTTTGTTATCGTCGCGACTTTATGACCATTGATTTTGATCAGGAACGTTGGATAAGTCACGCCTATCCTTGGCTAAATATTTTGAAAACTCACCCGGTTATTTTTATTAAAAAATATCCCTTAGCGGTCAGAATCGGTACCAGTCTTACTCGCACCAACATTTACATCCGTTCCCCGATGCTTTGTTGGCGGGAAATGATCGAAAAAATTTTCCCAGAGAAAAAATACAATAAATTCCGTCAAAAAATTATTAGAGAATTTGTTGCTAAAAATTATGTCGGTTTAATTCAAATCAGAAACTACGGCAATTTTTCATCATATATTAATGAAGTCAAAAATTTAATTATTTACCGGCCCCTCAATTTAATTACTCCTGCTTTCTGGCTATTTTTCCTATTCACTCTAATCACTCCACCCTCGCTGTTACGTCCACTTACCGACACCTATAAAGCTAGACTTTACGAAAAGATAATTGATCCAAAAATTATCATTAACCTAGACTGATTTTACCGCCTCTAAATACAAGCTGGTCTTTTCATGCTCTTTCAATTCCAGTTTATCCAAATCCGGGACACTGCCTTTAGTTCTCTCAAAAAATTTAATCTTTGTAAAACCATTATTTTTTAACAGCTCTTCTATACTTCTCTTGTCATAAAACCATTTATGTCCTCTGACAAAAAATAATTTTATTTTACCTAAAATTCCTCGATATTCTTGTTTTTTATAACCCCATAGAATTTCATTAGTTTCACTAACCTTGCCTTCCTCAAGATAAAACTCTGAAATTTTTTTCAAGTCCGGTATCGACAGTCTTAATTTACCCCCATTTTTTAAAACTCGAAATACCTGTTTAATAATCTCTTCACCTTCGTCAAGATTAAAATGCTCTAATACTTGTGAACAAAAAACAAAATCAACGGTCGAGTCTGGCACTGGCCATTCGCTTCTAATATCTACCAATTCCAAACATGGCCATTTCCAATCATAACTTTTAGGTAAAAAAACTGCTTTAACAAATATTGACGTTAGTCGGTATTTCCCTAAAAAAGGTAATAAACCCCAATCATAATTTATCCAACCTTTTGCGGAAATCGGTCCACTACCTATATTAATTTTCTTCATAAATAAGTTACACTAATTATAGCTGATAATAGCACTATATGAATTGTCCACTTTGTTTCTCAAAAGAAAATACCACTATTTTTATCGCCACCAATTTCCATGGTCATTACCAATTAAATTCCCAAAAAATTATTTTTAAAAAATGCCTTAAGTGCGGCTGTATTTTTCCAAAAATTATAGTTGACCGCCAGTATTACCAAAAATATTATCCCCAAAATTATCAAACAAAAAGTAATTTATTAACTAAAATATGGCAAAAACTTAACGACTCTTATAAATACAAATTTATTCCCAAAAATTCCCGTCTTCTAGATATTGGCTGCGGTCAAGCTGACTACCTTAAATCCTTACCTCAAAATGTTCAAGCTTTTGGTATTGATATTAATCCACCCCAAGGTAAAAATCTAATCAAAGACGATTTTTTAAAACATGATTTTTCTCAAAAATTTGACACCATCACTTTTTGGCACTCCTTAGAACATTTTTCCCATCCCTGCCAAGTTGTCAAAAAATCTATTTCCTTATTAAATAAACATGGTCGAATTTTAATTTCCATTCCCAACACTAACTCTCTGGCCTTCAGAATTTCCCAAAATAAGTGGTTTCACCTTGATCCGCCTCGTCATCTTTTTTTGCCAAATGACCAAAATATAAAAAAACTTTTTCCAAAAAATTCAAAATTAAAAATTAATTATTTACCTTGGGAATTTCCCCTTGATCTTTTTTGGTCCTTTTATAAAAAACCTTATCTCAGAATTTTATATCCTATCTTGAAAATATTTGACAGGGAAACAATTTTTATTTACTTTGAGAAGGCTTAGTTAGGGCCTCTAGTTGACTTAAAGCTTCACTTGCCGGAGTATAAGTCGGATAAACTGATAGAATTCCTTGAAATATTTTTTTAGCTTCGTCTAACTGACCTATTTGAGCTTTAACTATTCCCAAAACATAATTTGACTGAAGATCAGTTGGTTGTAATTCCACCGCTTTAGTCGCATCGGCTAAGGCTAAATCACCGTTTTTTTGCATTAAATCAATCTGAGTTAAGCTTAGATAAGTTTGATACAAAGTTGGAGAAAATTTCAAAGCAATTTGATAAGATTCCCTGGCCAAATCCAAGTTTCCCGTTTTGAAAAAAATATTAGCTCGGTTATGATAAGCATCAGCATAATTTGGTTTTACTAAAACTGATTGGGTAAAACCTTTTATGGCGTCAGGATAATCCTTCAATTTATCATAATCATCACCAATATTATTCCAAGCATTGTGACTGTTAGGCGACACTTGGCAGGTGTTTACCCAAAGATTGTGGTTAGTGCTCCAATCAATATTTCGAAGGTAAACTCTTACCCCAAAATAAGCCAATATTGAAACTAATAATACTGGCATCACTATTTTAGCCTTTGACCAATTATAAAACATCAACAAACCCAAAAAGGTGCAAAAACCCAAAGAACCTAAAAATATATATCTTTCCGCCACCAGCCAACTAACTTTGATTGGAGAAATTGAGGGCGCAATTGATACAAAAATAAAACTCAATGCCCAGAAATATCTTTTATCTCTAAAATAAAAATAAACCACTAAAGCTAAATAATTAATTAAAATCAACCAGTTTAACCAGTTTGGCAGCACATACAGAGTGTGATACAAAGTTAAATTAGCCGGAAACCACATTAATTGTAAATAATTGGGGATAGAAGTTGGATATTGAAATAAAGGGTCATAAAAAATACTGTCTGAAACATTGTAGCCGCCGTTTACCACTGTAATTCTATTTTTAATAAATGGCCAACTAATGGCAAAAGCCACTAAAATAATCGCCAGTAACACCCAAATATATTTTGAATATTTTTTTAAAACTCCTCTAAAACCAGTTGAAATAAAATATAAAATAATTAACAAAAATATTGCAAAAGGGCGTGGTTTGTCCGTCAAAAATGCCAATAAGAAAAATAGACCGCTCCAAATTAAATACTTATATTTTCCATTATCTACAAAATAAATAAAATTTATTAGCGAGGCACTGATATATATTGCCAAAATCAAATAGACCCGACCGGCAATCCAACTAACCGCTTCCACGTGTATTGGCAAAAAAACAAATAACAACATCGTCAACATCGACACCTTATCGTTTTTAGTCACAATTCTCGTCAAGACAAATCCCAATATATTAAATATTAAAAAACAAAATAGGGAAAAAAGATGGTAAGGTACTGGACTACCAAAACCAAAGATTTTAAATATCAAGTAGTTTGACAAATACATCGAATTGGCAAAGCCACCCGGTTGTTTCATGGTGTACCAAAAATCCCCGATATGAGGATTTTGGGGAATTGTCGCATAATCGTCAGACACAAAGGCCCCATTCATCGCGTTGGCATAAAGACCAATCGCCAATATCGAAATTATGACCAAAAACACCCAATTTCTCTTTATTATTTCCCAAAAATTAGGCAAAAAAACTTTTTCTTCCTTGGCCCCAAAAATATCAACCGTTTTCCTTAGTTTCTTTAATCTTTTTTGTGACATAAATCCATTTTAGCAAAATAATCTGCTAACTTTGTTTCGCTATGTCTTAATCTCCAATTATTCTCATCAATCGTTACAATGTCAGCCAGATCAGTTTTTATTCGGCATTTATCAGAATATTCAACCGGAGTTGAATTTTCCATAGCATAAAAACCATAAACTTTTTTAAGTTTATCTTGATCAAGTTTACTCACATCAGCCATTAAAATAATGTCAAACTCCGCTTCTAAATATTTTTCAAAGGTTTTTAAATAATCAGCTTGATTCTTTATCAAATTTTCGTTTGCCGTCAACATCACATTCACCATTAATATTTTTTTAGCCTTACTTTCAGCAAAAGCTTTTTTCATCCCTTTCGGCAAAAAATTAGTTATCAATGAACCATAAACACTTCCCGGGCAAACAATTATTACATCACTATTACTAATAGTTTCTATCGCTTCCGGATTTGCCTCAACCTCGGGTTCTAACCAAATGTTGTTAACATAATCTTGTGACATTCTTTGATCATCAAGGTAATGTTCACCAAAATACTTTTTGCCGCTTATAGTACTAAAACAAATATCAGCCGGGGATAAAGATACTGGAATTACCTTTCCTTCTAAACTTGCTCCGGTTAGTTTACAAAATAAACTGTCAACATCCGATAAATTTCCTGTTTTTTCGGACATAAATTGAAAAAAAACATTTCCAAAATTTCTTTCTTTTCCGTCGCGGTAACGCAGCATCTCCTCCCAAACACTTTTCTGTTCGCCATCATTCCATAAAGATATTAAGGCTCTCCAATAATCTGAAAATGCCAAAACCTTGCCTCTCTCGTCAGTCCTAATTCTACCCGTATCGCCGCCATTATCAAAAGTGGTTACGATCGACTTAATATTTTTAAATCCCGCCCTCACCAAAGCTTGATTAATTACTGGCATTCCCGTTCCGCCGCCTATCGTACAAACCTTAATTTTATTATCCATGTTTAAGATTATATCTCAATTACTACTTATCTATTCAACTATTTATCTACTAAGCTAAATTTCTGCTAAACTAAGTCTATGTTGCCCTTAATTAAGGAAATCAGGGATGTCATTAAATGGCACGAATTGCTTTGGCAAATGGTTGGTAGGGAAATAAAAGCCCGCTATAAACAATCAATTTTAGGCTATTTTTGGGTAATTTTGAACCCTCTAGCTCAAATGCTAGTGATGTCTTTTGCTTTTTCAATAATTTTACGAATTCCTACCAACGCCGCCGGAAACATTCCTTATTCAATTTTTCTCTTTGTCGCCTTATTGCCATGGAACCTTTTTGCCACTTCTTTATCTTCAGCCACTTCATCCTTAGTTAATTCGAGTTTCTCTTATCACCAAAGTGTACTTTCCTCGTACCATTTTAGTTTTATCCACAATTATCGCCAAAATAGTTGATTTCCTTTTTGCTAATATTATTCTAATTATCTATATGATTGCCTATCACATTCCTATAAATACCAATATTCTTTGGATAATTCCTATATTTTTTATTCAACAAATATTTACTATTGGTTTGTCACTTTTCTTTGCCGCCGCCAACCTTATTTATCGGGATATTCAATACCTCTTAAATATGATCGTTCTTTTATGGATGTATGCCACCCCGGTTTTTTATCCAGCTGATTTAGTTCCCGAAAAATATCGCATTATATTTCAACTAAATCCCATGGCTGTCATTATTAATGCCTACCGTCAAACTATTTTAGGTGGGGGAGTTCCCAATTACTCCAGTCTCTTAATTGCCCTACTTCTGTCGCTTATCGTTCTTTTACTCGGCCTCGCTTATTTTAAATCCCGAGAAAAAATCTTCGCTGATAATATTTAAAAGTTAAAGTTGAAAACTATCGGAAATTCTGACCCGCTGAAGAGTGGGTTTTTATTTAATCAAATTAACTACCAATTTTATCAACGATTCCTTTTCTCTTGGCTCACTGACGGCAATTAAAAGCGCCAAAGCCACCAAAGCTCTGTCATTAATTTTCTTTTGACCTTCATTATTTAATAAAATCCTGTTTTGATTTAGATAATAAACAAACAGCATTGAACCAATTCTCTTGTTTCCATCAATAAAAGGGTGATCTTTAATAACCAAATATAATAAATTTGCCGCTTTCTCTTCAATACTTTTATATAAATAT
>JBAZWK010000022.1:0-16020 GCA_041660365.1 Candidatus Shapirobacteria bacterium
AAAAAAATCGTTTTTAAAATTGGCGAAAGCACTCTTCAGAATTTAATAGTTCTTCCACTTAATTCGCATCTAATTACCATCACTTATTATCTCTATCCTACTGATATCTCCAACGTTAATGATCAAATTCTCTCCACTTTTAAATTTCTCTAATCCATGAAAAAATCCACCATTTTTCTTCTAATTCTTTTAGCTATCTTTTTTACTTCCACTCTTTATCTTCTCTATCTCAATTTTAATAAACCTTCTACCCCAACCACAGGCGTTATCCCAACCGAAACAATTGTTCCTACCATTGATCCAACTGCCGATTGGCAGACATATACCAATACAGCTTTTGGTATTTCTTTTAAATATCCAGATTCCGGATATAGTATTTGTCCCGAATCAGATTTTTTAAGTATATTTCAGGAAAAAAACTTAGACTGTAATGGAATAGTATATGAAATTCCTTTAATCAGTTTTAGAAACTACTATACTGTGGATTTTTCTAAACAAATGCCTATTTCAACTCGAAAAGTTAATATTGACAAAGTTCAAATTATTATTAATAAATATCAATTTGTAAGCACAAGTTATGATGTTTCGACTACTAAAATTATTGAAATAGCCACTATTCCTCTTAAAGAAAAAAATATTCAGTTTTATGCCTTTGGTAATAAAAGTAATTTTCAAGAGAGTGAAGATTTATTTTCTCAAATTCTCTCCACTTTTAAATTTACCCCCTAATCCGCCCTCTTGCTATACGTATAATATGAGTATATAATTCCCCCATTCGGCGAGCGGTTGGAACATAACTCGTCATTTATCTTTATAAGTTAAATTTGTCGATGCCATCCGCAAAAAGAACTAACTGGGGTAAAAAATACCCGCAAATTCCTGCTTTAGATTTATTAGCTGTTCAAAAAGAATCCTGGGAAAAATTCCTAAAATCCGACCTTGAAGAAACCGTCCGCGCCATCTCTCCCATTTCCGACTATACCGGTAATAACTGGCTCTTAGAATTAGGTGAATTATATTTCGATAAAATTATTGTTACTCCAGAAATTGCCCGTCTTAAGGGTTTAAATTACACTGTTCCCGTTTATTCCAAAGTTAAATTAACCAACAAAAGAACTGGTTTAGTCCGCGAGGAAGATGTTTTCTTGCTCAATCTTCCCACCATGACTCCTGAAGCTACCTTTATTATTAATGGTATCGAAAGGGGAGTCATCAACCAATTAGTCCGTTCCCCTGGTGTTTATTTTACTGGCGAAGTCGATCCTGCCACTGGTAAAACTCTTTGTAATGCGGAGATTCGTCCCGTTCGTGGTTCTTGGCTAGAATTCTTCGTTGGCAAAAAAGATGTTATTTTTGCCCGAATTGATCGCAAAAAGAAAGTTCCTGCCACTGTGGTTCTCCGCGGTGCCTGCAATCTTTCTGATAAACAATTAGTTGCTGAATTCGGAGATTATATCAATGCTACTATTTCTGCCGATCCGACCAAATCCCAAGAAGAAGCCTATTTGGAATTCTACCGCAAGCTTCGTCCCGGTGAACCTGTCGTTTTGGAAAATGCTGAAAAGTTCTTTCACGACCGTTTTTTTGACCTTCATACCTATGAACTCGGCCAGGTTGGTCGTTACAAAATTGATAAAAAATTTGGCTTTAAATTCTCTGATGAAGACAAAGAAAATTGGGTCATTAAAAAAGAAGATTTAATCGCTACTATCCGTCAATTAATCAAATTACAAAAAGGTGAATCAAAACATTTTGACGATATTGACTCTTTGGCTAATCGTCGTCTCCGCCGTTGTGGCGAAATTGTGGCTCAAGTCGCTCTTCGTCCCGCTATGGCTCGTTTTGAAAGAATGGTCAAGGAAAGAATGTCTTTGATCTCCACCAAGGAAAAACCCACTCCTTCTCAAATGATCAATCCTCAACCGCTTATTTCCTCTCTCAATACTTTCTTTAGAAGTAACCAACTTTCCGCTATTTTGGATCAAACCAATCCTTTGGCTGAAATTGATTTGCTTCGTCGTGTCACTGTTGTCGGTGTCGGCGGTTTAACTCGAGAAAGAGCTGCTTTTTCTATTCGTGATGTCCATTCCTCTCAATATGGTCGTATTTGTACCGTTCGTTCTCCGGAAGGTCCAAATATTGGTTTGGTTACCTACTTGGCCCTTTACGCTCAAGTTGATAAATATGGTTTTATCGAAGCTCCCTTTAGAAAAGTCCTTAAAAGCGGCAAAAATTACATTTTTTCCGATGATGTTGTCTACATGGATGCCGAGGATGAATATGATCATCGCTGCACTCATTTAGGTGTCAAAATCAAAGATAATATTATTACCCAAAAATGGGTGCCTATTCGCTATTTAGGTGAATTTATTGAAGGTCCAATTGACCAGGTCGAATTTATTGATATGGTGCCAAACGAAATTGTTGGCGCTTCCGCCGCTTTGATTCCTTTTGTCGATCATGATGATGCTACTCGTGCCCTCATGGGCTCTCACATGCAGACTCAAGCTGTCCCGCTGATTAGTCCTGAAGTTCCCATTATTGGTACTGGTATGGAAAGTGTGGTTGCTTCGGCCATGAATCGTTGTATTTTAGCCAAAGCTGCCGGCACTGTCACTTATGCTGACGCTGATAAAGTTATTGTTGACGATACTACCTACTTACTCACTAAATTTGAAAGAACCTCACCCTATGGTACTTGTTACAATCAACGGGTTTTAGTCAATGTTGGCGATAAAGTCAAAAAAGGTGACGTTTTAATTGACGGTCCCTCTACCGCCGAAGGTGAATTATCTATCGGCCGCAATTTATTAGTGGCTTATGCCTCAGTTGATGGTTTAGGTTACGAAGATTCTTTTTTAATTTCTGATCGTTTAGTCAAACAGGATGTTTTAACTAATATTCAGATTTTTGAATACAAAGCTGATGTCGTTGAAACCAAACTAGGTACTGAAGAATTAACCAAAGATATTCCGAACGTTTCCGAAGCTGAATTAGCTAAATTAACTGATGACGGTATCGTTATGATTGGTGCTACTGTCGGTCCCAATGATATTTTGGTTGGTAAAGTTGAACCTCGTGGCGAAAAGGAATTAACCGCCGAGGAAAGACTTTTACGAGCAATTTTTGGTGAAAAAGCTCGTGAAGTCAAAGACACTTCTCTTCGTATTCCCAATGGCGAGGGTGGTGTGGTTATCAAAGTTGAAGTTCTCGGTAAAGATGAGGGTGACGAACTTGATCCTGGTGTTAATAAAATTGTTAAAGTTTATGTCGCTCAGCTTCGCCGCATTCAAGAAGGCGATAAAATTGCCGGACGTCATGGAAATAAAGGTGTTATCTGCCGTATCATGCCCGAATACGATATGCCTCATTTAGCCGATGGCACCCCCGTCGACTTGGTTATGTCACCACTTTCCGTTATTGCTCGTATGAATTTGGGTCAGATTCTAGAAGTCACTTTGGGTATCGCTGGCTATAAATTAGGTAAAAAATTCGCTGTGCCTGTTTTCGAAAAATATAGCGAAGATCAAATTGGTAAAGAATTAATCGAAGCTGGTTTAACTCCCACTGGAAAAACCAAACTTTACGATGGTCGAACTGGCGATGCTTATGATCAGGAAGTAGTCGTTGGGGTTGGTTACATTCTTAAATTGGTTCACATGGTTGATGACAAGGTTCATGCCCGTTCTACCGGTCCTTATTCCTTAGTCACTCAGCAACCTCTCGGCGGAAAAGCCAGGATGGGTGGACAAAGACTTGGAGAAATGGAAGTCTGGGCCCTCGAAGCTCACCAAGCGGCTCATACCTTACAAGAAATGTTAACTATTAAGTCTGATGATATTGAAGGCCGCACCCGAGCCTTCCAGGCTATTATTAAAGGGCAACCCGTTCCCGCCCCGGCCATTCCGGCTTCTTTTGATGTTTTAACCAAAGAATTGGCTGGTTTAGCTATTGATATTTCTCCTGTTGGTCAAAAACCAGTAGTTGAGGAAGAAGTTATAAAGGAGGAAAACTAATATGTTCAAATTTACTAACATGCTCGATTTCACCGGAATCCAGATTAAATTGGCTTCCCCTGAAGATATTCTTTCTTGGTCTCATGGTGAGGTTTTAAAACCAGAAACCATTAATTATCGTTCTTGGCGCCCCGAAAAAGATGGTCTTTTTTGTGAAAAAATCTTTGGACCTTCTCATGATTACGAATGTTATTGTGGAAAATACAAAAAAATCCGATTCAAAGGCGTTATTTGCGATAAATGTGGTGTTGAAGTCACTACCTCCAAAGTTCGTCGTGAACGCATGGGGCATATTACTTTGGCCGCTCCTATCGCTCATTTATGGTATCTCAGAAACACCCCTTCTCCTTTAAGTGTTATTCTTGACGTCCCCCAAAAGGATCTGGAAGCTGTCGTCTATTTTACTAAATACCTCGTCACTGCCATTGATAATGATAAAAGAAAGGAAGCTCTCAATAATTTAGCCGTTAATTCCGAAAATCGTCAGAAACAAATTGACGTTGATTCCAAAGCGACTATTGAAAAATATAAAGAGCAAACTACTAAAGAAAAGACCCAACTAAAGGATAAAATCAAAAATAAAGACCAGCTTTTAATTGCTCAAGAGGAACGTGATGTCCGTCTTAAACAAGATATTCAGAAAGTGGAAAATAAAGCCGCTTCTGAAAAAAATCGTATCGAATCTTTAATCAAATTTTTAGAAGACAAGATCAAAAGTATGGAAGTTCTCTCTGTTTTAACCGACGAAGAGGAATTTTATTTAGCCCAATTCAAGGCCGATATTTTTTACCAAGCCAAAATGGGTGCCGAATCTTTACTAGAGGTCTTAAGAAATCTTGATTTACCCGAAACTGTCAAAAATCTTAAAAAAGAATTGGCTAAAACCTCTTCTAAACTTAAGAAAAAGAAAATCATGTATAAAATCCGGATTTTAAACGGCATGATTGAAAGTAAAATTAATCCTGCCTGGATGATTATGCAGCACGTTCCGGTTATTCCCCCGGATCTTCGTCCTATGGTTCAGCTCACCGGCGGTCGTTTTGCCACCTCTGATTTAAATGATTTATATCGTCGTTTAATTAACCGTAATAACCGTCTTAAAAAACTTATTAAATTAGGCGCTCCGGAAATCATCTTGCGTAATGAAAAGCGCATGCTCCAAGAGTCTGTTGACATTTTAATTGATGCCCAAAAATCGGCCAAAAATAAACGTAAAAGCAGTAAGCGTTTGCCACGTTCTTTATCGGATTTGCTTCGTGGTAAAAAAGGTCGTTTCCGACGTAATCTTTTGGGTAAACGTGTTGATTACTCCGGTCGCTCCGTTATTGTGGTTGGTCCAGAACTAAAACTTAATCAAGTTGGTTTACCAAAAGAAATCGCTCTTGAAATGTATCGACCTTTTGTCTTGAAAGAATTAATGGACAGTGGTCTGGCCGCTAACATTAAATCCGCCAAAAATTTAATTGATCATCGGATCAACGAGGTCTACGACATTTTGGAAAAAGTTACCAAAAATACCTATGTTTTACTCAATCGTGCTCCTACCTTGCACAAACTCTCTATTCAGGCTTTTAAACCTGTTTTGACCGATGGTTTGGCCATTAGACTTCATCCTTGTGTTTGTAAAGGTTTCAATGCTGACTTTGATGGAGACCAAATGGGTGTTCATTTACCCCTTTCTGCCGAAGCCCAAAGCGAAGCTAAAAGATTGATGTTGCCCTCTCACAATCTCTTGAAACCTTCTGACGGGGCTCCAGTCTCCATTCCTTCTCAGGAAATGGCTGTTGGTTGTTATTACATCACTTCTGTTCAAACTAGCGATCTTGCCAAAGAAACTCAAGAGGGTTTCAAGGGTTTATCCATCATGGGTGACAAAGAAGAATTAACTTTAGCCTATCAATCGGGAAAAATCGGTCTACGAGAATTAGTTGCTGTCCGAATGAATAACAATCTCGTTAAAACTACCTACGGTCGTATTTGGTTCAATTCTATCCTTCCCAAGGAATTTGAATACCTCAATGCTCCCATGGCTGGTTCCAAGGCCCTAAATGACCTAATTGTCAAGTCTATTGAAATTGCGGGACGAATGAAAACTGTCAAACTAATCGATTCTTTAAAAGATATCGGTTTTGCCGGATTTACTCTTTCTGGCCTCTCTTTGGCTATGCCCGATATGGGATATTTACCCGAAAAAGAGGGTATTATTGCTGCCGCCGATAAGCGAGTCACTGAAATTGAAGACAATTTCAAAATGGGTTTGATTAGTAATGATGAGAAAAAACGTCTCAGTCAAAGTGTCTGGATGGAAATTACTGAATCCATTGCTGAAAAAACTTGGGATACTCTCGATATTGACTCCCCAATCAGAATTGTCTCTGCCGCAGGTATTAAACGTGCTTCTAAAGACCAGATTAAACAGCTTTCCGGTATGCGGGGATTAATGGTTGATCCTACTGGTAAAATTGTTCAACTTCCTACCAAAAGCAACTTCCGTGAAGGTTTATCAGTTTTCGAATACATTACCGGTGCTCGTGGTACTAGAAAAGGTCTCGCAGACACTGCTTTACGTACTGCCGATGCCGGCTATCTAACTCGCCGTCTCGTTGATACTGCTCATGTGGCTATTACTCGCGAAGATGACTGTGGCACTACTCGTTTTTGGACTATCGATCGCAATGAAAAAGGCCGAGAAAAATTCTTTGGTCGTCGTCTTTTGGGCCGAGTTTTAGGTAACGATGTTATTGATCCTAAAACCAAAAAAGTTATCGCCAAAAAAGGTGATATGGTTGATAACCATATTCAAGCTACCATTGAAGCTTCAGAAGCTAAAACAGTTGACGTTCGCTCACCCCTAACCTGTAAATCCAAAATCGGTCTTTGTCGTCACTGTTATGGTTGGGATCTTTCCACTCGTAAACTAGTTGGCTTTGGTGTTCCGGTTGGTGTGGTTGCTGCTCAATCTGTTGGTGAACCTGGTACCCAGCTAACTCTTCGAACTAAACATACTGGTGGTGTTCTTGGTGTCGATGTTACCCAGGGCTTACCTCGAATTCAAGAACTTTTTGAAGTTAGAATGCCAAAATTACCTTCACCTTTAGCCGAAATTAACGGTAAAGTTAAAGTTAAAGAAAATGTTGATGGCTACGAAATCAAATTAACTGGTAAAGACAGTAATAATGCTCCTAAAACTATCACCTATTTACTTCCCAGTAATGTTACTTTATTGGTTAGCGATGGTGATTTAGTCGGACAGGGGACTCAACTATGTTCCGGTCCTGTCGATGTTCGAGAAATTCTCGAAGTTTCCGGGCTTGAAGCTGCTCAGAGATATCTCATCAACTCTATCCAAGGGGTTTATGAATCTCAGGGTATCGGTATCCACGATAAACATATTGAGGTTATTGTTCGGGAAATGAGTGATAAACTCAAAATTGAGGACCCTGGTGACACTAATTTCCTTTATGGCCAAGTCGTCACTCGCCCGGTTTATGAAGAGGCTAATAATAAAGTTAAGGAAAATGATAAAGATGGTAAATCTTCCAAAGGACACAAAGTTCTTTTAGGTTTGATTCAATCTTCTTTAACCACTGGTTCTTGGCTTTCTGCCGCTTCCTTCCAACAAACCACTGGAGTTTTGACCGAAGCTTCCTTACTTGCCGAAGTCGATCACTTGATAGGTCTCAAGGAAAATGTTATTATCGGACGTCTCATTCCTGTCGGTAAAGATCAGGAAATTAAATAAAATATGCCAACTTTTAATCAACTAATTCGTAAATGTCGAAAAGTTCGACGTCTCAAATTAAGAACCGGTGCTCTCCGGGATAATTTTAATAGTATTAAAAATACTTCTATCGACAGTTTTAATCCTCAAAAAAAAGGTGTCGTGACCGTGGTTAAAACCATGACTCCTAAAAAGCCACATTCCGCTTTACGGAAAGTGGCTAGGATTCGCTTAAGCAACCGGGCCACCGTTACTGCCTATATTCCCGGTGTTGGACACAATTTAGCCGAACACGGTATTGTCTCTATTCGTGGCGGTCGTGTTCGAGACCTTCCTGGTGTTCGTTATCATGTTATTCGCGGTAAATACGATGCCGGTGCTGTTGTCGGTCGTCAACAATCCCGCAGCAAGTACGGTGCCAAACGTACCGTTAAAACTTCAGCCTAAAAATATATGTCAAGAAAAGGTCAAACTAAAATCAGAGAAGTTCTTCCCGATACTGAATATAAAAGTGTCGTGGTCACTAAACTCATTAATCGCACTATGTATGCCGGCAACAAAAATGCCGCTCAAAAGCAGGTCTATGACGCTCTTAAAATTTTCCAAAAAGAAAGTAAAAGTGAAGATTTATTAACCACTCTCGAGCAGGCTTTAGACAACCTTAAACCCAAAGTTGAAGTCCGTCCCCGTCGTATTGGTGGTGCTGTTTATCAGGTGCCCACCCCAGTTCGTGGTAGTCGTCAGTATTCTCTGGCTATCCGCTGGTTAATTACTGCTGCTCGAAACCGTCCCAACAAGCAATATCACACTTTTGCTGGAAAATTAGCTGCCGAATTATTGGCTACTCTCAATAATGAGGGTTCTGCCATTACCAAGCGTCAGGAAGTCGAAAGAATGGCCGAAGCCAACAAAGCTTTTGCTCATTTACGTTGGTAAGACTTAAAAAAACAAATTAAATAGCCTCGATGTAAATCGGGGCTATTTTGTTATTTACTTAATGTGCTAACATATTTCAATGTCATTATTTTCTAAAACCAAAGTCGTTCTCTGGCCAAAAGAAGAAAGTTTAGAAATTTATCTTGATTCTGCTGACAACAACAGTTTTTCTTTTGAAACTAATCTCTGGAAAGAACAAAGTGAGGAAAATCTTCGTAATTTAGCCACTTTTTTTCATCAAAACAAAATTTCCGAAGTTAATGTCCTTTTAGAAGATACCTATGTGGTCACTAAAACCTTTATTTATGACTCCATCGTCACTAAATTAGATCCCGCCGAAGTTATCACCTTAGCCAAAGACTCTTTAGACTTTCCCATTTCTCCTGAAGCGGTCACTTTTGATTTAGAAAATGATAACAATCGAACTTTGGTCCGGGCTCGTATTTTTAATCAGGAAAAGTTTAATCAATTAACCGCCAATCTCCAGAAACTGTCTCTTAAAGTTTTGGATTACGAAACTGTTTCTTCTTCTATTGTTAAAATTTATACCAATTTTGACAATGGTCAATATTTTTTCTTCTATCCTCTTAATCAACATGATTATGTCGCCATTCTTTGTCAGAATGGTCACGTCTATCTCACCTCTCTTATTAAAAAAACTTTACCCGAACTCAAAAAATTACTAAATTACGCCCAGGCTTATTTTGGGAATAAAGACCCAAAACAATATCTTCCCGAGCAAAACTACAATGAAGCTGAAATATGCCAATCTTTCCACAAAACTACTAATATTCCCTTACCAGTTTTAGCTTTTTTTGTTGGTTCTCAAATGCCAACTGCTATAATAAAGCCATCTCCAGTCATTATTGATTCAACTCTTTCTCCAAAACCTATGGAAAACCCTAAAAAAAATATCCTCCCCATTATCGTTGTCTTTATCGTCACTGCCACTTTGGCTTCATTGATTGTTTGGTTCATTCTTAATAGAAACAATAAAGCTACTGAAATTAATAATCCCGGTACCGATAATACTCAAGTTATTCCCACTTCCGCTCCGATCATCACCGAGGCTCCTACTCCTACTGCAGCTCCAGTTAGTAAAACTATTAAAATTCAAGTTTTAAACGCCACTGACATTAATGGTCAGGCGGCTACTATCAAGGCTGAACTAACCAAATTGGGTTTTACTAGTGTTGCCACTGGCAATAGTAAAGAAACTGCTACCAGCAACAGTCTTCAAATAAAAAAGACTGTGTCTTCGGCTTATTTTACTCAAAACATTGCTGAATTTGCTACTGTTGTTCCCACTGAATTGTCTGCCACTTCTAGTTACGATGTTATTTTCACTATTGGTGTTGATCTCAGCACCGGCTCCGCTCCGGCCGCTACAGCGACCGCTGCTCCCAAAGCCAGTCCAACTATTAGTAATTAATAAAGCTATTTACCTATGAAAATCCTCATCACTGGTGGTTGCGGTTTTATCGGCAGTAATTTCATTCATTATTGGCTGTCTCGTCATTCTGACGACACCATTGTTAATTTCGATAAATTAACTTACGCGGCTAATCCTAGCTCTCTTTTGGATTTAAGTTCTAATCCCCACTATCAATTTGTCCAGGGTGATATTTGTGATGAAATTGCCATTGATAAGGTATTATCAGAAGGTGTCGAATTAATTGTCCATTTTGCCGCCGAGTCCCACGTTGACCGTTCCATCGACGATCCACTTCTTTTTGTTAAAACTAACGTTTTAGGCACCTACACTCTTTTAAATTCTGCCAAAAAACACGGTAATATTCGTTTTCACCACATTTCCACTGACGAAGTCTTTGGTTCTATTCCTTTTGGTTCTACGGCCCAGTTTTCCGAAATTACTCCTTATGATCCTTCTTCTCCTTACTCTGCTTCTAAAGCCTCCTCGGACCATTTTGTCCGATCTTTTGGTAAAACATTTAATTTACCCATTACTATCACTAACTGTTCCAATAATTACGGTCCATACATGAATCCCGAAAAAATGATTCCCCGGATGATAACTAACCTAATTGACGGCCAAAAAGTCCCTGTTTATGGTAAAGGGGAAAACTTTCGAGATTGGCTTTATGTCACCGATCATTGTTCTGCTATCGAAGCTGTCATTTCTAAAGGTAAAATAGGGGAAACCTATTGTATTGGCGGTCTCAAAGAAACTTCTACCAATATTGATTTAGTTAAAAAAGTGTTGGCTTTAATGGGCAAATCAGAAGATCGGATTGAATATGTTGCCGATCGCCCCGCTCACGACAATTATGCCGTCTCTTGGGACAAAATTCATAACGAGCTTGGTTGGGAACCCCAGGAAACTCTTGATTCCGGTCTTCAAAAAATGATTGCTTGGTATCAAGCTAATGAATCCTGGTGGCGCGTCGCCAAGACTGAAGCTGAAGCCTTTTATGTCCGCCTCAACGCTTCGCGACAAAAATAAAAAAATCTGTTATATTTAGCTATATGATGAAATTTACCCCACTTTCGATTCCTGATCTAATATTAATTGAACCCCAGGTTTTTGGTGATGATCGAGGATTTTTTATGGAAACTTACAGTAAAAAAGAATTTTTAGCTGCCGGTATTGACATTGATTTTGTTCAAGACAATCACTCCCGCTCTACTCAAGGTGTTCTTCGTGGTCTTCATTTTCAAAAACCACCTTTTGCCCAAGCTAAACTAGTTCGAGTCTCTCAAGGGGAAGTTCTTGATGTGGCCGTTGATATTCGTCCCGGTTCTCCTACTTTTGGCAAATGGGATTCTGCCCATCTTACGGCTCAAAATAAAAATATGTTTTTTATTCCTGCCGGTTTTGCCCACGGTTTTTATGTTCTTACCGAAACTGCCGATTTCCAATATAAATGTAGTAATTTCTATAATAAAGAATCCGAAGGTGGTCTTTTATGGAATGATCCGGACATCAATGTTGCCTGGTTAGCCGCTAATCCTCAACTTTCCGAAAAAGATAAACTTTGGCCCAAGCTCAAAGATATTGAATCCGAGCTCAAAGCTCTTAAATGGTAAAAAGTTATAACTATCTTAATGCAATTTCAACCTACAACTTTTTTGTCCCCCTTCATCAAGGGGGATTAAGGGGGTTCAAATTATTAATTAAAAATTTTTTATGAAAGTAATTGGCACTGGTCTCACTGGTTTAGTTGGTTCCCGAATTATGGAACTTAACCCCGACATTGAATTTGTTAATATTTCCATCGAAACTGGCATTTCTATTCTCGATCCGCTTCAACTCGAAAAAGTTTTTACTGATCATCCGGATGCTGAGGCCCTTTTACATCTGGCCGCTTTTACCGACACTAACGCTGCCTGGGATCAAAAAGGGGATCAAACTGGCCTGTGTTACCAACTTAATGTGGTTGGTACTCAAAATATTGTTAATTTATGCCAAAAATACGGTAAATATTTAATTCACATTTCTACTGATTATGTTTTTAACGGTCAAAAAGATACTCCTTACACCGAAGATGACCCCACTTCTGCCATCGAATGGTATGGTGAAACCAAAGCTATGGCTGAAAAGGTCGTGCTAGATTCCGGTATAAATGCCTCTATTGTCCGTCTCGCTTTCCCTTATCGGGCTAAATTTGACACTAAAGTCGATATTGTCCGAAAGATTAAGGGCAAAATCGAAGCAGGTGATACCTTAAACCTTTTTGACGATCAAATCACCACCCCCACTTTCATCGACGATATTGCCGCCGGCTTAAAAATATTTTTTGATCAAAAACCCACCGGTATCTACCATCTCGTCGGTTCCTCTTCTCAATCTCCCTATGTTATGGCCAAAACTATCGCCGAAGTTTTTTCTTTAGACGATTCCAAAATTGTGGCCACTAAGCTTGCCGATTATCTCAAAACCGAAAACGCCCGTCCTTTCGCTAAAAATGCCGCTTTAAGTAATGAAAAAGTTAAAGCCCTGGGTGTCCAAATGAAAACCTTGTGCGAAGGCTTAGAAGAAATGAAAAGACAAACAAACTTATAAGCTTAATTTTTTTTGACTTCCCGTCAAATTCGTTGAATTTTAACCTATTATAGGTTATAATAGCGGTTAATGTTTGAAAAAGAATCTGGTTTAAATAAAAATTTTCGGCTTCTGAATGAGGTTGTTAAACCGATACCAACCGACAAGAAAAAAGGCTGGGATGTTGTAGTTACTGACAGCAATGGAGTGTCATACCCCATACAAGATTTTTCTATGATAGAACTTGTTAACGCTCAAAAAGGTATTGTTTTGGACTTAGGCCAAGTTGAGAATATATATGATGCTCCAACCACACGAGAAATTGATGGTGGTGGCGATGTTATTATTCCTGCGATAGTAATTAATGATATTGTCCATGTTGGATTGTCTCGAGTTCAACGCAAGGGTAATTTTGGATGGGAATTTCCCAGAGTTATGTTGGAACCTGGAATTACCTCTTTAGAACTAGCTCAAGCTGAAGCCGCTAACATGTGTGAAAAAATTACTTGTGATGTTTCAGAACTTAATGGTCGCTGGAATGCTAATAATGCCTATATGCTCACTCAACACAGTTATGAAGAAAAAGATGGCGCAACTTTTTTCTTACTTAAAGTTCAACCTGGAAGTATCAATAGAGACAAAGATGGTACTCACTTCATTTTTCGGGAAACTAAATCCGCTTCTCCTACCGCTAAGAAAGTTTTAACTTGTGAATTTTTTTCATTAGATCAGGTTGATGAATTGATAATTCAGGGTGAAATATATGATATGTATGTTCTAGCTGCTCTTCATATTGCCAAAAAAGAATTAACAAAAGAAAATCTTCCTGTTTTAAATCAATTCTAAATCTCAAATATCTCTTTTTCCTACCTTTTCTCCCTCTCTGACAGCGTAATTAATTCCCCTGTCTTCCGGGTAAATTTGCGCAAAGTTCAGATGAATAATTTTATTTTTGGGTTTTAATTCGTAATTCGTAATTCGTAATTGATAATTAGTATCTACTATATGTTGCGCATACTTAAATCTAAAAATATGCTTTTCTTCAATTTGTTTTTTATCAAAATCTGGAAAAATTTTCTTTAAATAATCCAAAAAATCTTTTTCAATTAAACCGTCTTTACAGGTAAAATATTTGTGATTTTGCGGCAAATAAGTCCCCATATAATAAATATTTTCCCCGCCATAATTTTCGGTTCCCATTAAATTAGTATGTTGAATAAAGGCCAAAAAGGGGGATTTAACATCATTAATATTGTGCCAATAATACTGGCTTAAACTTTGTTTCGAACTAAAAACCATCGTCACCGCCCCCAAATAATCCACATTTTCCAATGGCGCGCTACTAATAATTCTATCGAAGTCCTCTTGCCTGCCCGCCTCTGGAGGGTTAAAGAGGGATTTAGGGAGATTGAATTCGTAATTTAAAAGAATTTTGCCTCCAAGTCGCAAAATTCTTTTTTGTAATTCATCAATAATTTGTTGCCAGCCGCCGTCCATATATCCGAGATATTCCTTCCCATTCTCGCTCGAATTAGCCCTGGTATGAATTCTGGCCCACATCCAAGCCATGGAAATTTCTTGATATTTGTCACTGAATTTTCCCTTTAACAATGGTTCCCAAACCACTTTATATGCATTACTGCCACACCATTTTTTCATCCATTCATAGGCTAAAAGGTTCTCAAATTTTTGCCAATTGTTTTCCTTTTCTAAATATATTTTGACCAAACCCAATCGCAATTTATCAATTAAATTTAACGGTTTAAATTTTAATAAATCTATGGCCCCGGCAAAAGGATAAATTGTCCCATCGTAATAAAGCGCTGTCTTACTCTCGTGCCATTTTAATTTTTTTTCTAAACCAAGCTCTTTAATTAAAGCGATTATTTCTTTATCAGTCTTAAAAATATGATGATAAGCTTTTTCTAAATAAGTGCCTTCAATTTTAAATCCGCCTAATAATCCGCCTAATTCTTCACTTTTTTCAAAAATTTCCACCGAATAACCCTTTTGTAACAATCGATACGCCGCCACCAATCCTCCGATTCCTCCCCCCACTACTGCAATTTTCTTATTTTTCATTTTCTATCATTTTTATAATTTCAATCATACTTGGATAAATATTTTCCCTTAAAGCTTCCTCTCTACTAAAATACCTTGCTTCAATACACTCATCAGAAGGAATAATCTCCAAACTCTTAATCCTTGCTTCAAAAAAAATATTTGTTGACCAATACTTTTTATCATTAATAAAGGTCGAAAAGTATTTAGGTCTAACATCTATATCTATCAAAATTAATCCAGTTTCCTCCATCATTTCTCTTCTTAATGCTTCATGAGCATTTTCCCCAAAATTCATTGCTCCGCCGGGAAAATCCCAATGTCCATTTTCTTCTTTGCAAAGTAAAAATCTTTTATTTTCATCAAAAATTAAAGCTTTTATTGAAGTTCTATAAAAATTATTTGCAATTTCCATATTTATATTATAGTTTAGATTTTAGACTTTAGAGTTTTTCCCTATCTTGTGTTATCATAATCAAGTCAAAAATGGGTGTTTTATGCCCGTTTTTATTTTAATAATTTTATTTAAAAAATATTTCCTCTTTCTTAGAATTTAGAAATTAGGATTTAGAATTTTTTTCAAAATATGGCTGACGCTATTCAGGTCACTAAAAATCGAGTTGTCCCCATGGACAAAGTTAGAAATATTGGAATTATCGCCCATATCGACGGTGGTAAAACTACCACTACCGAACGTCTTCTTTTTTATACCGGAAATATTCACAAAATTGGTTCTGTCGATGAAGGTACCACTACCACTGATTCTATGATCCAGGAAAGGGAAAGGGGAATCACCATCCAATCTGCCTGTGTTACTACCTACTGGAAAGACTATCGTATCAATATTATCGATACTCCCGGGCACGTTGATTTCACCGCCGAAGTGGAACGTTCCCTGCGTGTTCTTGATGGTGCTATCATGATTTTTGACGGTAATGCCGGTGTTCAGGCTCAATCTGAAACTGTCTGGCGTCAGGCTGACAAATATCAAGTGCCTCGCATTGCTTTTGTCAACAAAATGGATAAAGTTGGGGCCTCTTTTCAGGGCACTCTCGACTCCATTAATCAAAAACTTCGTTGCCCCATTGTCCCTGTAGTTCTGCCAATTGGTGAAGAACACGATTTTATGGGTGTCATTGATTTGATGGCCATGAAAATGATCATTTATGATAAAGACGAAGAAGGTATGGAATTTACCGTCAAAGACGTCACTCCTGAATATTTAGATGCTGCTACCAAAGCTCGGGCTGCCATGGTTGAAAAAATTTCCGGTGAAGATGAAA
>JBAZWK010000023.1:0-14743 GCA_041660365.1 Candidatus Shapirobacteria bacterium
ACATATTTGTACCCATCGTAGGTACATTATCGACAACTTCTTCCTGTCGGTCCTGAAGGTCTTGTTATCCTGTCCTATTTACTCAATACACAGCAGGAACTGCCTGATATTCATATGACGTATGCCATTCCTGCTCCGATCCACCTCGTCCATCGTCACTACATATTTGGGATAGTTGTCGGGAATCGTTTCCAGCACGGAAAACTCCCTTTCGATGGTGTCTTCGCTCGCCAGAAGATAGGCCACCTGCACATACAGTTTTTCATTTCCTTTTTTTGCCGAAAAATCCACCTCGGCCTGAGCGCTTTTCCCTATCGTCACTTCATAGCCATTCCTGAGCAGTTCCATATAGACGATATTTTCCAGGGTCTGATTGATATCTCTCTGGTTATTGCCGTAGAGGGCTTCGCGTATGCCGTAGTCGGTCAGGTAGATTTTTTCCTGAAAACTCAAAAGCCTCTTGCCGATCAAATCTTCCCTAGGCACGAGGTGAAGCAGGCAGGCTTCCTGACAATAGCGTATGTAGTTATAGAGCGTTTCGCTCGACAAGCTCCTTTTTTCGTTTTTAAGGTACTGGACTACCGAGGCGGACGAGAAAGTGTTCCCAACATTGGCGATGAAAAATAGTATCAGGCGCTTCAGCTGGTCTATATCGCGGATTCTGTTTCGCTGCGCGATGTCCTTGAGGATTATGGAATCGAAGATGTCACTCAGATACTGCCGTGCCGATGCCGCGTCGAAGGAATGCCGATACAAAAATGGCATTCCGCCCATGACGAGATAGCGCGCAAAGACTTCAGCCTGGTCAATCGGCTTCCTTTCCTCCTCATAGCAGTCCAGTACCTCCCTGAAGGAAAAGGGATATACCTTGATCTCGACATATCTGCCCCCCAGGTAGGTGACCAACTCGCCCGACAGCATCTTCGCGTTTGAGCCAGCGATGAATATGTCGATATCGAAATCGACCATGCAGGAATTGACGAGCTTTTCCCAACCTTCAAGCTCCTGTACCTCATCCAGGAACAGATACAGCTTCCCTTTTTCGCCTTCCACCCCGCTTACGCCATTCGGGACTATGCGCTAATTCAAGATACCTTCCTTCGCCATTTCATCTTCAAGCGCTTTTTGCATGAACTGATTGAGCGAAATCCCCATCTTCACCGCCGTTCGCTTCGCCTTTCTATGCAACTCCGGCGGAATTCTTACATTGAAGCTACCCTTATATGATTTTTCGGCATCCTTGTTATTTCTTTTGCATATATCCAGATAATCCTCAACGGATTCTTCAAATGCCGCCTTGAGAGCATCGACGCTTTTTGCCTCAAAAGAAACCAGGTCTTCTATCCCTTCCAATTTCCCGTAGAAAACCTCATCTTCGGCGCAATAATGCACAGATCCCATATACTCTTTGTAGGTAAGTACGTCTTTCATAGTATCCCCCTCCCCTCCAGTTCTTCACGTATCAAGTCAATTTGATACATCTTCAGTTCATTTCCTGGGTGTGGTTTATGCAATCGAATGATATGCCTTGTCTTTTCACAATAGAACGCGACTCGTGACCCAGAGGTCTTGCCCCCTTGATCTTCTTCATATCCGAAGTTTTTGAGCAGTTTACGCAATTCATCATACGTAAAATCTTTAGGACGAGCCATAAAACGTTTTACAAGCTTTTCGTCTTTGCCCATGCTTTATTGTACTACCCTCAAGATAGATTTGCAACTATAGTATGGTTGCATATTTGAACAAATACGTTTGCTTGAGAGGACAGGGTATCAGGATGGGCAGTATAAGTTAAAAGTCGGGGGTCAGACCCCAGCTTTTAACTTAGAGGAAGAGCTTGCAGCTCAGCTCGAGGACATTCTTCCACTCTGGCGGATCCAGCGCAGCCCCGTAGCCGAGGCCATCCTCGTACCAGGTGTAGGAGAGCCCGTAGCCCGCGCCCAGCTCGAAGGGCAGCGCAGCCCCGAAGAGCTCGGGCGTCTCGGAGGGCTGCGGCCGCCAGAAAACATTGAACTTCGCGATGTGGTTGTAGTCGTAGACCCCGTCGTGGAGAAAATCCTTGTAGTAATCGGAGACCCCGCCCCCGCCATAGTCCAGAGGCTCATCTATATCGCCGTAGATGTAGTGATTCGTCGTGACGTAGGCCCTGGGATCGTCGCCGTGACGGATGAAGCTGTACTGTAAGGTCCCGCGCCAGCCCGGGGCAAGGCTTGTATCGAGCTTCAGGAGAAGCTCGTCGGAGTTGGGCTTGAGATGGTAGCCCAGGTTCTCGCCATCGTTCGTATAGTTGGTGTTCACCCGCAGTCTCGTATCACTGTTCCATGTGGGCGGATGCGTGTAGACGAAGGGCTCGATCTTCGTGTACTGGGCGGTGAGAACGGCGAAGGGAAGCCAGGGGAGGCCCAGTTTGACCCCGCCCTGATAGGCGAACATGTTGCGCGCCTTCGAAAGCCACTCGTCGAAGCCCGACAGCTCCATCTCATCGATATAGACCGCGGCGTAGAGCTTTCCGAGGCGCTTGAGGAAAACCTGGATGTCGCCGTGCAGGCTCATGTTGTCCACGTCGGACTGGGTCACCTGGTACTCCACAGCGAACATCATCGGCGAGAGGTAGCCCAGCTCGAAGCGCTTGGCGCCGATCATCGATCCCGAAGCCCCAATGCTGAGCCAGTCGAAGGGGAAGAGTTCAAGCCGTTGGATCGCGAACATTTTCTGTTCGGTGATGGCCGAATAGCCTTCGGTATTCGTGGCTGTGGAGCGGTCGGCGCTCCCCTTCTCCCAGTTGCCCAGAGACCCGACCATATGGGAGACGGCGAATATCTCCGATGGTCTGAACTGGACCTCCAGCCCCATAAATGGCCGCGCCGTGCCCGAGAGAGCGAGAGAGCCGGAGCCTACGCCCCAATCCCGCCGGAAACGGGAAAGGCGGAAGGTGAAAGCGCCGGATTCGCTGGCGCCCGATATGTCGTTGCGGAGATCGAAGCTCCAGATGGGGTATGACTCGGCGCCGTCCGTAGTGGGGCTCGTCGACACCTTGTTGTGGTAGCTGTCCCACTCCTTCGTGAAGGAATAGGGCATGTAGAGATCGCGGTTCACCTTGTCCAGGGTTATTCCGATCGTCCCCCAGAGGGAGAGCCAGGGCTCGGGGTAGGCTTTGAGATAGGGCTGAAAAAGCGAGTTGAGGTGCCATAGATCGGTGACATCGCCGGAGTCGCCGTTGCCGCCAAAGCGTCCGGTCGCCTCGATATGGCCTCCGACGGCCGCCTTGCCGTTGGAAGCCTTCCACAGTGCCGAACCGATGTCGCCTTTCGCCCCATCCATAAACTCGGCGGCGAGAAGTGATATCTCGGCACGCTCTGGCACCGAGAAGGCTTCCATCCACCCTTGGATCGTCGCGAGGAATTCGGCAACTCGCGCCCTTGTATATGGTTTCACCGAGGAAAGCCGCGTCAACACGCCCCGCAGCTCTGCCGCCTCGAGGATGTCATAGACGGGGTGGCCCAGCTCCACGGCGAGATGGGAGCGGGGCGCGCTCGCCGCCTGGCTCACTATCGCGGGCTCCGCGGCAACCCGCGGCGCCCCTGCGAACGCGAGGCTGAACAAGGCGACAAGGAAGCTTCCCGTGACCCGGCGCGTTAAAGTTCTATTCATATTAGTTAGCATTTTATGCGATTTTCGTAAGAATTATAACTATGCTTTACATCGTCAAGGCAATGAGGAAACAGGACAAGATAACAGAATGGGCAGGACAATCAGGCTTTACTGATTTAATAGCTAATATAACCTATAATAATTACATATTTTGTTGAATATACTAGGTAAATATAGTATAATCACTTTCATGAAACGCTTTGCCCTCGATTTTCTCGCACAGTGGCGCGTAAGAGCCGACAGAAAACCTCTCGTCATACGCGGCGCACGGCAGGTCGGAAAAACGGAGCTCGTGCGGATCTTCGCGCGCCAGGCATTCGATTCGATCGTGGAGATCAATTTTGATGAAAATCCCGAGAAGGCAAGCCTGTTCGACGAGCCAGATGTCCGGACCATCCTTCGGCTTATCGAAGCCGATGCTTCAGAGAATATTGTCCCGGGGAAAACCCTTCTCTTCCTCGATGAAATTCAAGGAGTGCCCGCCATATTGGCCAAGCTCCGCTATTTCTACGAAAAGATGCCGGAACTCCATGTTATCGCCGCGGGCTCCCTTTTGGATTTCTCTCTCGGCGCGCCGGAATATTCCGTTGCCGTCGGAAGAATCGAATTCATGTACCTGGGGCCGATGAGTTTCGAGGAGTTTGTTCTGGCTCGCGGGCAGGAGCAATTGCAGGAGTACCTTTCCACGTATCGAATTTCTCAAAACCTTCCCGAAGCGCTTCATACCAAGGCGCGAGCCCTCTTGAGGGAATATTTCCTGGTGGGGGGCTTGCCGGGGATTGTCAAGGCTTTTATAGAATCGGACCTCGACATGAAAGCCGCGGCGCGTGCGCAGAGCAGTCTTTTACTCACCTACTATGCCGATTTCAGCAAGTATAAGCGAAAGGTCGATGTACCGATGCTGCAGGCGGTCTTCAAGAACATTCCCGCGACGATTGGCAAGACGGCGAAATACTCTAATCTCAATCCTCTCGCTCGGTCGATCCAGGTGAGAGAGAGTCTTGATCTATTGGAGAAGGCGCGCCTCGCTTTCAGGGTGTTTCATTCGGATGGAAACGGGATTCCCCTTGGCGCCGAAATCCATCCTTCCTCGTTTAAGCTGATTTTTCTGGATATTGGTCTTCTGGCGTCCTTTCTCGGTCTCAATGCGGCCGACTTTCCGCGTGACAGAGATATGACCCTCATCAATTCCGGAGCCATGGCGGAGCAGTTCATCGGTCAACATCTGTTGTATCGCCAAGAGCTCTATCGCGAGCCTTCCCTTTTCTACTGGAACCGTCAGAGTAAAGGTTCCACCGCCGAGGTGGATTATCTCATCCAGGCGGGAAGCCGTGTCGTTCCTGTAGAGGTCAAGGCGGGGAAGACCGGTCGGCTCAGGTCGCTTCAGGTTTTCATCCAGGAGAAGAACGCTCCCTTGGGATTGCGTTTCAATGACGACCTGCCATCGGTCCTCGAAGCTCGCACTTCGATCGCGGGGAAAGAACACCAGGCCTTCACACTTCTCTCTCTCCCCTTATACCTCGTGGAAGAGGTTGAAAGGCTCCTGCTACCGGGGCTGACCCCACTTTAATGCATTTAAAATTCAGTAGTTGGCTGTAACCTAAAAGTGAACTATAATATGAAATTATGTGGTTCATAATCGGAGGCCTTTATGAAATCAATTACAATACATGGCATTGATGCCGTACTCGATAAAAAAATATCAGAAAAATCAAAAGAGTATGGACTCAGCCAAAACAGGACCGTAAAGGCAATTTTGCAGAAATCGTTAGTCGAAGATAAAAAAGCAGCCAAGAGAGAGATGTTTGCGGACTTGTTTGGGAAATGGACGAAAAATGAAGAATCGTTGTTTGAAGAACGGATTTCTGATTTGGAAACCGTTAATGACGAGGATTGGGTGAAATGACAAAGATACTACTTGATACAAATGCCTACAGCGCATTTATGTCGGGAGATAAAAGTGTTTTTGAGTACATTGTTGAATCAGAAGCCATCTATTTTTCAACAATAGTGATCGGAGAGCTTTTTGCGGGTTTTCATGGTGGAGGGAAGCTCATCCAAAATAGAGAAGAGCTTAGATCCTTTTTGCGCAAGGATGGGGTGGAAGTTATAGATGTCACGGTTGAAACAGCGGAAATATTCGGAGAGATCAAAGCCGGGTTACTTAAGAAAGGTACGATGCTCCCGCTCAATGATATTTGGATTGCAGCACATTCTATTGAGACAGGTTCCAAGTTAATTACATATGACAAGCATTTTGCATGTATAAGCGGATTAAGGGTTTGGGAAGAATTGATGTAAGCGATAGCCGGACGCGAGTGGGCGTTTTCGCGGCCGAGGACATTCCTCAGTTTCAAATCAGGTGCTTTTAATGAGTTTTCCTTCCATCAGCACATACGACGAATCCGCCAGCTCGCGGAGGATTTTGTCGTGGCTGATGACGATACATGCGCGGCCGGCGACGAGGATCCTGCCCGATTCGGGCTTGTAGAAGCCGAGGAGGAGGTACATGAGGGTGCTCTTCCCCGAACCGCTCAGGCCATGGATGTTCACGATCTCGTTCCGGTCGATATGGATTGAAAAATCCACGCCGTCGAGAAGGGCAGTGTCGTTGTACTTGAACGACACCTTCTCGAAGACGATGGAATGGCCGATAGCGTGCTCGGCGGAACCGTTTGCAGCGCCCCCGATGTCGGCTTCGCCCCGCGCGTCCTCCAGGATGCCCCGCAGAACGCGCAGGGAAAGCCTGCCCTCGATGACGAAATATCCGCCCGCGAGCAGTATGAAGGCTCCGCTCAGCATCAGGAGCTGCTGCTGGCTTACGCGCATGATCGCCGAGAACCAGAGCGCCGCGGAATGCGAAGCCTTGAGGCTTTCGATCGTATCGCCCTGCCGCTTGTTTTCGAAGGATTCGGCGGTCGAAATCTTGATCAGCTCGTTGCTTCCCAGCACGAACTTCACCCCTTTGCTGTAGCGGGAGAAGTCGAGGTGAAAGGCTTTGATGAGGGCCTTGAGCCGCTTGCTCATGATGAGCACGCCCGCGGCGAAGAAGGGAGCCATGGCGACGCAGACGAGGCTCAGGGTGAGATTCAGGCTCAGGAGAACGAGGAACAGTCCGATGCCGATCAGGATTCCCGGTATCGTCGACACGAGCAGGGCTCCCGCCATGGAATCGACGCGGAAGGTATCCTGAACGATACGCGAATGGAGAGTGTCGAGGTCTTCCTCGCTGTAATATTTCCGGGAGCCCTGGAGCTGCGCCTTGATGAGCCGCGTGCGCAGGTCGGCGATCGCCGCCTTTATAGCGTCGATCGATATGCGCCGATTGGCAAGCTGCAGGCCGCCGCCCGCGAGCGCCAGTGCCGAAATCGCGACGATCGCCCCCAGCAGTACCGAAAAATCCCGCCCCGGCAGCGCTTTGTCGATAACCACATTCACCAGAAGGGCTATCGGGAAAAGGGCAAGCGACTGGAGGCAGGACAGCGCTACCGAAAGGGCGATCGCGCGCCATGTGCCCTTAAGGAGCCCCAGGAAAAACCGTAGTTCATGGCGCGGATTCCTGATATCAGCTTTTTCACTCATTTCTGTTGACGATTGTAGTCTGCCACCCACTATTTGTCAGTTAAAAACTGGGGTTTGACCCTATTTATTAACTTTTTCGTATCGGATATAATGATAAATATGATATCCGATATTATACAGGAATCGATGGATAAGCGTTTACTCGACAGTATTGAAGGGAAAAAGCGAGAGCTGGACCGTTTTCGTCCTCTACCACCCTCGGTTACCAAAAAGCTGAACGAACAATTCACTCTTGAATGGATATATAACTCAAATGCCATTGAAGGAAACACATTGACGCTGCAAGAGACGGAATTGGTCCTGAATAGAGGATTGACTATAGGGAATAAGTCTTTGCAGGAGCATTTTGAAGCGATCAACCATAAAGAGGGGATCCAGTTTCTGGAAGCGTTTATCGAAAAGAAAAATGACCTGAATGAAGAATTTATACGGAGTATCCATGGAATAATACTGAAGAATATCAATGACCAGGAAGCGGGAAATTATCGAAGCGCGAATGTAAGAATTCTGGGCGCGGTTCACATACCGCCGAATCCCATCAAAATTCCTGCCCTGATGAGTGAATTCATCAGCTGGTATTATGCGAATAAGTACACACTGCCAGTGCCCGAATTGGCGGCATGGGTTCACTACCATTTCGTCCGCATACATCCATTTGTTGACGGTAATGGCAGAGCATCAAGACTTCTCATGAATTTGGTATTGATGCAGAATGGATATCCACCGGCTGTAATATTGAATGTAGACAGGAAAAAATATTACAGCGCGCTGAAGCAAGCCGATCTCGATAGGCCACTCGCGTTTATAAACTTTATTGGAAGGGCTGTAGAGAGATCCTTGATCATCTACCTGAACAGCGTTCATCCTTCTTCAGGCAGAACGGAACTGCAGGGATATATACTTTTAAAGGAAGCTACGAAGTATTGTGATTATTCCTTGGAATATTTATCCTTGCTGGCTCGTAAAGGCAAATTGCCCGCGGTAAAGTTTCAACGGAATTGGATGACAACACGAGAGGCGATAGAAAACTATGTGGAAACAAACAGAAAGGCCTTAAAGAGCTAAGGTCGATGCCGCTCTCTCGAATTATTGGCTTTTCTTTCTATTCTTTTCCTCATACATCATCGCATCGGCAAGCTTTTCCATTTCAGCCAGGCTGGAGGGCGCCGCGGGATCGTAATGCGCTATTCCTCTGCTGAAGGTAATAGTATATGAAAATGCCATTTTCTCATCTTGTTGCTGCATGGCCTTATCCAGCCTTTTCAGAAGACTGTGCACACTTCCTGTCGGGACATCCAAAGCGAGTACGACAAACTCGTCGCCGCCCCAGCGGGCGATTATATCGGATACGCGGAAGCTGTTGCGCAGCACCTGGGCGGCCTTTATCAGCGCATTGTCGCCTTCGGCGTGTCCGAAGGCGCTGTTGATCATCTTGAAATCATCGATATCGAAGAACAGGAGCACCAATCCCTCTTTCCTCCGGAAGGCGTGCTTTATTTCCTGCTCGGCGGCAATGGTATAGCCCCGCCGATTGAAAAGACCAGTGAGTTCGTCCGTCACGGCCAAGGTCCGAAGTTTCTCCTCGGCGATTTTTTTCTCGGTGATGTCCCATAGTATGGCTATTATTGTTGTCGGGAACGCGAACGGAGAGGGGATGAGTTTCGCGCTGAAGACTCCCCAGAACACTTTCCCGTCCTGTCGCTGCAATCTGAATTCCGCGCCCTGCAATTCTTCGTGGAGAATGACATTGCCTATGTTTGTCAGCGCCTGGTCACGATCTTCGGAAAAAATGACATCATAGATATTTTGTCCTATTAACGATGGACGATCGGCGATTCCAAAAAGCGCGTTGGCTTTCGTGTTCGTTTCCAAAATATTGCCGTCGAAATCAAAGACGAGGATCGCGTTGGGAGAAATCGCTATGAGCGTGCGGTAATATGATTCGGAGTCTATACGAGCGTGCGGCATGGATGGGCTCATGGCAGCGCATATCCTTTTTCGCGGAACAACCGCGTGCAGGCATCGGCCACGGTGCCGTCGTAGAGGATCCCTTTATTCTTCTCGATCTCTTCCAGCGCCGCATCGATGCCAAGAGCGGGACGATATGGCCTGAATGAAGCCATCGACTCCACGACATCGGCGACCGCCAGTATCCTCGATTCGAGCAGCTGCCTGTCGCCCTCCAGGCTGTTCGGATAGCCCGATCCGTTCATGCGTTCATGATGCTCAAGAACGATCCTCGCTATTGGCCAGGGAAACTCTATATTTTTCAGAATGTCGTAACCGGTCTGGCTATGCAATTTGATAAGGCTGAATTCAATGTCCGTCAGCTTTTTCGGCTTCGCGAGAATTTCGGCGGGAACCGTGATCTTTCCGAGATCATGGATCATCGCCGCCAGCCTGAGCCCTTCGATCTGATCGGCGGGAAGGTTTATCTCTACGGCGATCGCTTGGGCTAGAGCGGCTACCCTGCTCTGATGGCCCGCCGTATAGGGGTCCCTGGCCTCGACCGCCGCCGCGATGGCGTTGACCGTGGCTCCAAGCGCTCCCCGCAGGCGTTCCACGCCCAGGTGCTTCTCGGTGATATCCTCACAGAACCCTTCATAGTGGAGAAAAACTCCTTCTCTGTCCCGAACGGTATGCTGATCGAGCGAAACCCAGATGATGGCCCCATCCTTTCTGCGATAGCGGCATTCAAATCCTACGGTTACCCCTTGCTGATCGATCTGCGCCAGCAACTTTTTCAGGTCTTCCTCGTCATAGTAGATCTGTCGCCCGATATCCGTCACCGAAACGACGAGATCGGCGGGGGAATCGTAGCCGAGCATCGTAGCCAAAGCCTGGTTGACCGTGAGGTACCGGCCATCCTTGCTGGTCTGGAAAATACCTTCCTGGGCATTGTCGACGATGCTGCGGTATTTTCCTTCGCTCTCCCTGAGCGCGATTTCGACTTCTTTCCGCTTCGTTATATCGGCAAAAATGCAGGCGAACTGCCTGGGCTCGGGCTGGAATGCCGTGACTTCAAACCACTTTCCGATATCGCTGGAATAGTCCTCAAAAAAGGCGGGCTCTCCCGTCAACGCCACCTGCCCATATCGTTCGACCCAGCTCCGCTCGAGACTGGGCAAAACATCGGCGGCGGTTTCTCCGATTATCTCCTCAGCCTTGAGGCCTGTCACGCGCTCGAAAGCCGGGTTCACATCGATGAAACGGTAATTTACCGGAGTACCTTCCGCGTCGCAGAGTATCTCATGGAGAGCGAAACCCTCGAGCATTTCGCGGAAAAGCGTCCGGTACTTTTCTTCCGCTTTATGTTTCTCCGTCGTATCGCGTATGAACATGCTGGTTTTCTTCTGCCCGTTTTTATCGACGAAGACGTTCGACGATACTTCCGCTGAGAATTTTCCCCCATCGGCGCGAAGAAACGTTATCTCGGCCTCCGCCGATCCTTTCTCCTCCCTATCATGCAGGACAGCGGAGATGCGGGGATCGGTCAGGTCGACAAGGCCGGAGCGGCCAACATGCTTGATCTGATCCAAGGTCCTTCCAAACATCCTGCAGGCCGAAGGATTGGCATCGATGATGGCGCCATCGGGCTCAGTCAGGAGAATCGCGTCGAGAGAATAATCAAACAGTGATCGGTACCGCTCCTCGCTCTCCCTGAGCGTTCTCTCCGCGTTCTTCCTTTCGGTGATATCCTGATTGACGCCAAATGTGCGGACGGTCTTACCCTCAGCGTCCTTGCTGATGAAAATACGGACGCTTATCTCGCCGACGCTTCCATCCGCATAGAGTATCCGATGGTCGATCTGCCTCGTGAAATTGGGGTCATCCGTTTCAATGGCTTTCCTTGTCTCCTCCCCGACCATGTAGAGATCGTCAGGATGAACGAATCGCCGGGCATAGTCAGAAGAGCTCATCGTATAGCCCCCGACTTCTTCTACCGTCGTATGAAATAGTTTGTAGAACTGGTCATTGAACGTAAAACGGTCGAGCGAGATGTTGTACACCCAGTGCCCAAGATGCGCGATTTCCAAGGCTTCCGCGAGCTGCCTCCTGCTCTCCTTCAAAAGCTCATGGGCCTTCCGGCCTTCCCTCCTGACAACCGAGTCCTGCAGTTCCCTCTCCAGCGCGGGGGCGAGCCGCTGAAGATGGTCTTTCATGATGTAGTCATTCGCTCCGGCCTTCATCGCCTCGACGGCGGTCTCTTCGCCGATGGCGCCAGAGACGATGATGAATGGTATATCCAGCCCGGATTCCTTGAAGATAGCGAGCGCCGAAAGCCCGCTGAACTGAGGGAGCCTATAGTCCGAGAGAATCACATCCCACGATTTCTTCTCCAGAGCCTGCCGCATCGCCTCGGCGGTTTGCATACGCTCGAATTCGGGTTCCCAACCGGCTTTCACGAGAGCATGAATCACAAGCTCCGCGTCGTTCGTGGAGTCTTCGATGTATAAAATGTGGATCGGTTTATCCTTCATTTATACAATCCGCTGATTCACGATGATCCAGTACATGCCAAGATCGGAAACGCATTTGCTGAAGCTGTCGAAATTGACCGGTTTGACGACATAGCTGTTCGCGCCGAGATCGTAGGCCTTCTTTATATCCGGATCCTCACGCGACGATGAAAGCATGACCGTTGGAATTTTCTTCAGGACAGGATCGGTCTTTATTGCCCTGAGCACTTCGAGTCCATCGATCTTGGGAAGCTTTATATCGAGCAGGATGAGCCTGAGCGTCTCGGGGAACTTCCTTGCGGCAAAAGCCCCCCTGCAGAAGAGGAAATCGAGGGCTTCTACGCCGTCGGATACTCTGAAGATTGGACTCGCCAGATTGCGGTTCTTCAGCGTGCGAATCGTCAACTCGGCATCGAGGGGATTATCCTCAACAAGAAGAATTTCCATCCCGTCGCTTTCACTCATGCCTCACCCCCATGTTTCAAGGTAAAATAGAAGGCGGCCCCTTTCCCTGGTTCCGCCGACGCCCAAATCTTTCCGCCGTGCCGCGCTATGATCCGCTGGACGATCGCCAGGCCTATGCCCGTACCTTCGAATTCATCCTGCGAATGCATCCTCTGAAAGACCCCGAAAAGTTTTTCCGCGTATTTCATGTCGAATCCGGCGCCGTTGTCGGAGATGGAAAAGATCACTTCATCGCCCTTCCGCTCGGACCGTATCGCGATGACTGGGCGATCCTTCTTCGAGGAAAACTTGATGGCATTGCCGATGAGGTTCAGCCAAACCTGTTTTATCAGCGACGGATCGCCCATGGCGGGCGGCATTTTGTCGAGGGAAAAATCGATGTGGTTCCGGAGGTTTTCAGTCGTTATTTCGCTGAATACGCTGCGCGCCATGGCTGCCATATCGATAGGAGACAATTCCATGCTCGCTTTCCCCGATCGCGAGAAAGCGAGCAAGTCATCGATCAGTCTTCCCATTTTTCTTGCGCTGTCACTGATAACGCCACAAACCCGCTTCCCCTCACCATCGAGTTTTGAACTGAAATCCTCGAGCAAGATCTGGACATATCCATCGATAACCCGAAGGGGAGCGCGGAGATCGTGCGATACCGAATAGGAAAAGGATTCCAGTTCCTTGACTACGATTTCCAGTTCGGAAGTACGAAGCTTGACATTCTTTTCAAGGTTGTCCACAAGCTGGATATTCTGGATTGCCTTCGCCGCGGCATCGGCGAGCGTCTGGAGAAGCTGGATCTCATTCGCGGTCGGTATGAATTCCTTGGACCAATAATACCCCAGCGCGGCGAAAGGATCATCCGGATTGACAGGAACCAGCACGAGGCTTTTAAAGGGAATATCTTTGGCGAGATCTTGAGGCAGCTTCGCGTCTGCCAGGATATCCGGAACCACGGCGATCTGCTTGTTCAGTATGGACTGACCATTGATCCAGCTCTCGAGAGGGAAAGGCTTCCCTCCGCAGAGAGGAAGGATGGGATCTACGCCTACGGCGCGATAGGAATCCCCCTCCCTCAGCATGAGCGTTACCCCATCGCAGTATAACAGCGCCTTCGCGGAGGCCGCGGTGACTTTTTGGATTTCTTCCATCGTACGCGCCGCCGAGAGATTCTTTACCGCGTATACCAGCTCCTGAAGCCGCGAGTTGAGGATTTCGAGGTTGGCCTTCGTGTCACTCAGATCAGCCTCGGTCTTCTGGAGATCTTCAACCACGCTCAACAGGGCTTTTCTCGTCCTGATAGACTCATCCAGCATTTTGACCGAGTCGCTGATCGCTTCCGATTCCGCAAGCTGCGCGCCGCGCTGGAGCGTTATATCGGAAAAAACCGAGATCACCTGATAGGGTTCTGAAGAACCCGAAAGGAATTGGGGAATCGAGTCGACCGCCATCCAGACCTGTGATTCGATTTCCGGATTGTAAATGCCTTGGACGGAATTGAGCACCGGTTTCCCTGTACGCAGCGCCACCATGGCTGGGTGATGCTCTCCCGAAAGATTTTCGCCATTCTCGCGTATGGCCTTCCATTCAGGATTCATCGATGTTCTTCCCCGCATCTGGTCGAGGGAGAGACCGAGTATCCTTTCAGCCGCCGGATTGGCTGAAGTGATATTCCCCTTGGCGTCCTGATACACAACGCCCTGCGTCATGTTTTCAAAGAGAATTCTGAAACTATTCTGTTTCTCCTGTGACTGCTCATTTTTCCTGAGGATGAGACCGAGCATACCGCAGGCATTCTGCATGAGACTCAGATCCGATTCACCGGGCTCGCTCGATCCAAAGGATAGAAAACCAAAGTCCTTTTCCCCCGAGGAAATCTTCAACGCGCTCCCGGAATTCACCGATTCTGGTGACAGATAGGATAATGACAAGTCGGGATAGACAGCCTGGAGCGACCGCAGGAATATCTCGAGGATTTTGTCGTTGTTCGACATCTGCGACAGATTGCAGATCAGGAGAAAGAGATCATTGGCATGGAGATTGGCCAACCGCAGAGCCGCGTCGGAATTCATCTACGCGGTCCCCTAAAGCCCATCGTCCAGGTATTCGCCGTCGTAGCGCCTAGCCTGGCCAAGCTTTTTGCAGAGCTCATTCACCTCGACTTTCAAGCCGATGATCCTTCCTTCGCGATTCAGCGTTATATCATGCCAGCGCTTCAGTTCCTCAATCCGCGCGGTAGCCTCGTTCATCGCTTTTTGGTTCTCCGTCATATCAGTGACTATCGCGAGGAAAACCTTCACCTTCCCTGAATCGTGCAGATGGAGTCTGGTCTCGACAGGATAGGTGCTTCCGTCGGAGCGCCAATGTTTCGAAATAAACGTCACATCGGTCTTTTCCCCCGAGAGCAGCTGCTCCAAAATCGATCGAAATTCCTTTTCCGGCATGGTTTTCTTGAGATCGAGAGGGGTCATTTGGAGAAGCGCTTCGATTGTATAGCCAAGATTCCTCAAGGCGCCCTGGTTTGCGTAGGTGAAGCGCAAGGTGTCGGCGCGGAAGATAAAAACCTCGTTGGATGACTGATCGATAGCCTGATA
>JBAZWK010000024.1:0-14727 GCA_041660365.1 Candidatus Shapirobacteria bacterium
GGTTCGACTAACACGTCTTGAAGTTCACCAAACATGGCCTGACCTTCCGAGGCGCCAACTTTTAAGGCAGTGGTGGGAGAAACCGGGCCGATGATAGCATCAACTTTTTGGAATTGGTGGTCAAAGGCCTGACAAATTAAAGTCCGAACTTTTTGAGCTTTTAAATAATAGGCATCGTAGTAGCCGGCGGACAAAGAATAAGTGCCAAGCATAATTCGCCTCTTGGCCTCGGTGCCAAAATAAGAACGATCATGACCATAACGGACACCATCGAAACGAGCTAAATTACTGGAAACTTCGGAGCGCTGCAAAATAGTATAAACAGCGATGGAATATTTAGGATCGAGAACGTCGGTTAATTCAATGATTTCGGCGCCAAGTTTTTTTAACGCCTCAACGGCGCTTAAAACAGCTTCTTTAACTTCACTTTGAATTTGGGAGGGAAAATAGGCCGAAGGGAGACCAATTTTAAGACCTTTTAAGTTTTGCCTTAATTCAGGCCTAATCCATGGTGTTTCATCAATGGAAGTGGCATCGTGCGAGTCGGAACCGGACATTATTTCTAAAAGAGCGGCGGCATCGTCAACACTTTTACAAATTGGACCAGGGGAATCGGTACTAGATTTCATGGCAATGACTCCGTAGCGGGAAACGCGACCGTAAGAGGGTTTGAAGCCGACAACACCGCACCAGGAAGCAGGCTGACGAATACTCCCGGCAGTTTCGGAACCAATAGAAATAATCGCTTCGTCGGCGGCAATAGCGGCGGCAGAACCACCCGAAGAACCGCCAGGTAAGTGGTCAGTATTCCAAGGATTTAGAGTCGGGCCATAATCTGAAGTTTCGGTAGAAGAACCGTGAGCCCAGGCATCCATATTGGTCTTGCCAATGATAATGGCACCGGCCTCTTTTAGTTTAGTAATGGCAGTGGCGTCGTATTGAGCGATGTAATTATCAAGTAGCTTTGAAGAGGCAGTGGTGCGGAGATCTTTAGTTAAGTAATTATCTTTAACCGCCAAAGGAATACCACCGAGAGGCTGGGATAAATCGACTGATTTCGCCTGTTTTAAGGCTTCTTCTTCGCACATGGTAACAAAGGCGTTGAGTTTTTTATCAACAGATTTAATGCGGTCAAAACAGGCTTTAACTAAGTCTTCTGCGGAGAATTTTTTGGATTTTAGACCTTCGCGAGCTTCGCTTAGAGTTAGTTGGTTTAAATTAGACATAAGTTATTATTTATTTTTATGAATAGTGGCGGCAGTTTTAAAATAACCGTTGCTGGTAGACTCTGCCTGAGATAAGGCAATATCTTGAGATAAAGAGGCTTCAACAACATCGTCGCGTAAGACATTTTTTTTGTGATTTACTTGATAAGTAGGCAAAACATGATCAGTATTTAATTCTTTGAGAACATCAACGTACTCAGCAGCCGTAGCTAGTTGATCTTTAATATAAGATTCTTCGGGTTTAATTTCCAGACGAGAAAGTTTGGCGGTGTGCTGAAAAACAGCGTCAGTAATTAAATTGTCGGACATAATGTATTTTAGCGGAAAATGGAGGCTTTGAGGCGGAGTAATTTCCAGCGATATTTATCAATAAAATTGTAGGCCTTATATAAATTTTGATTTATCACTAAATCGTAAGTGCCAACAAATTGGACTAAGTTACCGCCATAACCTTGTTTAAAACGATGAAAACCATAACCGTTCTCACCCTCATGGGCATCGGGGCCAAGACAGCCCCAAGTATCAAAAGATTTTAAGCCTAAAGATTGGCCATATTTAATTACCTCCCACATTAATAAAGTCGGAGCCATAACTTCACGGTGGGTGTCGAGAGAAGCGCCATAGGGATAAAAAAGACGATCTTTTAATTTAAAAACCATAAATGCGGCCAAAACCTGACCCTGATAGGTGGCTTGAAAAATTTCGACTAGGCCAGTATTTTTAAGAGTTTTCCAAAGCTGACGATGGTAGTTTTCAGAGTGGAGATAAAATCCTTGGCGTTTAGTGGTGTCAAACAATAACTTTAAATAAACTTCAAAATCCTGATCGGAGGCGGAGTGAGAAATAACGACACCGTGGCGATTGGCAACTTTGATATTGTAACGAGTTTTGGGCGATAAATTGGCTAAAAGTTGATCTTCGCTTAAGGTAAGATTAATAATAAAAGAGTGAGGATAAAAGGCGACTTTGGGAGAGGTAATTAAATTCGGAAAATTTAAAACTGTGGCTTTATTTTTAATTAATTGATAGTTATTATCGTAAATTTTTTCGATAACATCTGGTTCTATTTTGATAAAAATAGCATTTTCAGTTTCAGCAATTTTTTTGACATTTTTGATCAGGTCATTGTCAATTTCCGGACCACGGGGAATATTACCAATAGAGAAATTAGTGTGAGGAATTTTGTGAAAAGAAAGAGAATAGGCCGAAACCATTTTTTGTTGATCAAAAACCCCGAGGCGATAAACTTTGTGACCTTGAGATTCTTGAAAATCCCCCCATTCCCAAGTTTGAATAGGGTGAGTGACTACCTTAGAATAGGCATCTTTTTCTTCGTTATAGAGAATACGAGTAATCATGACTATTTACATTTTAACTTAATATATGTCAGGGTCATAGACCAAATCGGAATTAGTATCTTGTTTGGTAAAGCGATGGGAGCCGCGGAGATCGTGGGTAATTTCGGTGGTAGAGTCGTATTCAATTAAATCTTTGGGAATGTCGAACAAAAAACGGGAAGCTTCGTTTAAAGATGATTTACCAAAAAAGAGACGACGAGAGGCGTAGGTAATATAGAGTAATTCTTTGGCGCGAGTAATACCGACATAACAGAGGCGGCGTTCTTCCTCGATATCAGCATCTTCTAAAAGAGCCCTAGAATGGGGTAAAATCCCCTCCTCAAAACCAACCAAAAATACTGCTTCGAATTCTAGACCTTTACTACTATGAAGAGTCATGAGGCGGACACCATCACGATTTTCTTTTTTCTTATTTTTTTCCTGAAGAGAATATTCCTGCTGAACTAAAGCAATATTTTCAAGAAAATCGTTAATTTTAGGATAAGTGGCGGCGACAGATTTTAATTCTTTGATGTTTTCAATTTTTTTCTGATCGTCCTCTTCTTGAGGATCAAATTTGGCCAAATAACCAGAGTTAACGGTTAAAGATTCTAAAATTTGGAGAGAAGTCATTTTTTTAATTTCTAAATTATCGAGATGTTGATCAAAAACGATTTTGCGACGTTTACCCAAGGCTTTTTCCACGCGGGCGGAGGACAGGGCATCTTTGGGATTAGAAGCAACACGAAGCATGGCGATAATATCCTTAATTTCGGCACGATCGTAAAAACGAAGGCCACCAATTAGAACATAGGGAATAGTATTTCTTAAGAAAGATTCCTCAATGGCTCGGGATTGGGCGTTCATACGATAGAGAACAGCAATATCTTTATAAGCAAAATGAAGAGAATCATGAAGTTCTTTAATTTTTTCGGAAAGATAATCGGCTTCGCCAATTTCCGACTCGGATTCAAAAACTTTGATTTTAGCAGGACTATTTTTTTTGGTAAAAAGTTTTAAAACTGGGTGGCCGGTGTTTTTAGAAATAACCGAGTTGGCGGCTTCCAAAATATTTTGAGTGGAACGGTAATTTTCTTCTAAATTAATAACTTTGGTGTCGGCAAAATCGACAGTAAAGGCAGAGAGATTTTTATAGTCGGCACCACGCCAGCCATAAATGGACTGAGAGGCATCGCCGACGGCAGTAATTTGACGATATTTGGCAGCTAAAAGTTTCGTTAACAAATATTGGATTTGATTGGTATCCTGATATTCATCAACAAGAATGTAATGGTATCTTTGGTGAAATTTAGCTAAAACTTCTGGAAACTGCTGAAATAATTCCACAGTTTTAAATAATAAATCATTAAAATCGAGAGCTTGATATTGTAAAAGTTTAGCCTGATATTTGACATAAATTTTGGCGGCCATGGATTCCCAAAAACCGTGGGCTTCGGATTGAACAATATTGGGAGTAAGATAAGAATTTTTGGCGGCTTCAATAAAATATAAAACTGAGGAGGGTTTAAATTCCTTGGTGGTCAAATTCATTTCCGAGAGAATGGAGCGGACAAGATTTTCCTGGTCGTCACTGTCATAAATAACAAAGTCAGGGGAAAGGCCTAGGCTTTTACCGTAAATTCGCAAGGTACGACAGCCAAAAGAATGAAAAGTGCCCGCAAAAAGGTCTTCTGAGTTTTTATTATTTAATAATTGAGTCATCCTCTGTTTCATTTCCCCGGCGGCCTTATTGGTAAAAGTAAGTAATAAGATCTCCGAAGGACTGGCTAATTTTTGTTGAACGAAATAAGCGGCGCGGTGAGTTAAAACCCGGGTTTTACCAGAGCCAGCCCCGGCCAAAATTAACAGCGGGCTACCAAGGTACGTAACCGCTTCTTTTTGAAATTCATTGAGACCAGCTAAGATATCAGACATAAAACAAAAAAATTCTAAAGTCTAAATTCTAAAAAAATAATAAAAAATGCTTAACAATTATTGATTACGAATTACAAATTAACAACTGGCAAGAAAAATAAAATAAATATTTATGGCAATTGATAAATTTTGGTTTGGCCGGAGGAAAAAACTAATTTGGCGCCGAGCTGGGAAAAATTATTAATGTCTATATTTGGATATTTTTCGTATTCTTTAGCCCCGACAAAAATATATTTTATTTGATATTTGTCTAAAATTGATTTGATTTCTTCTAAATCGGAAGAAGTATAAATCTGATCAACCTCTTTTTGACGGGCGGCGGGGGCGTCGTAGCCACCACGCCAGAGCCATTCGTGAACTAGCCAACCTTCAATTGTCGGTAAACCAGTAGCGACAGAGACCTGATCAAAAGTAGTATAAGAATCACCGGGAGCTTCAACAATATGGGGTTGACCGGAAACATTACTATTTAACCAATTAATGGCTTTTAAATTATCAGGATAAGAAGTTTGGAGATAATTTAGACCCCAAAGACCTTGATAATTTTGAAAATTATTATAATAAGATTTAATGGCAAAATAGGCATAAGTTAATTGTAAGGCAAAGATTAGAGAAAAGAGAAAACGAAGGAGAAAATTTTTACGAAATTTAGCAAAAACATAACCAGAAGCCAGGGCATAAAGCATAAAAGCCTGATAGACCAATTTAAACATGGTGTTGGCGCGGCGATAATCAAAAACATAAATATCTTTGATGTAAAAAATCTCCGGAATGATAACTAAAAGGGTAGCGGTAATAATTAGGGCCAAAACAAAAAAATCGGTATTAAACAATTTCTTTTTAAGATTTTTAATAACATAAATGACAAAAGGTAGACAAATCAGCCAAAAACCGCCATATAGAATAAAAAGTTGATAAAAGGGAGTATGGGCATCGGAGAGTTTTAGACCGTCAGCCATGGGGGAAAAGTGAAAAGAAAAAGGCAAAGTAAATAAAAACCAGGCGGCGATGGTAAAAAGACCGGAAAATAAAGTCGGCCAAATTTTTTTAGTAACCAAAAATGAAGCAATAGCGAAAAGTAGACCGTAAACGGCAAAATCCCAGGCATTGGTCATGTAAGCAATGGACAATAAATATCCCGCTGGCAAAAAAAGGTAAGACAGTAATTTAGGAGAATAAACTAAGGCTACAAAAAGAAAAGCCACAAAAAATAAAACTAGAGGAATATCGTTCATATGACCGTGAAGATCGGCCACCACAAAACTATAAATGGGAAATTCATGAATAGTTTTGTCAGTGGTGTCGGGGTCGAAACCAATAAAACGGGTAGCGTCGGGGTACCAGTAAGAAGCGGCGGCTTGAGAAAGAGTTTGATGATCGACAATCATGTTTTTGCCTATTTTATAGGTTAAATGAAGGTTGCCCCCAAAGCTTAGTAAGAGAGCAGAAAAAAGACCGCCGATAATACAGATTTTTAGAGTGTGTTTTTTAAGGGTAGAAAAAATTAAATTAGAGGCAAGAGAAAATGCCGAAGTAAAGGTTAAAGCACAAACTGTAGCAATTGATAGATTATAAGTGATGGTGGAACTAATACCAGATAATTTGGTTAAAAAGGCAAATACCAGATGACCAAAATAATAATAATTAATGGACTGACCGGCATACCACATGTCGGCGGGAGGAAAGTATTGGGTGCGGAGCATGGAATTAATAAAACCCCAGTCCATGAATTTTTCCAAACCTTCAATGTCGGGAGCAAAGCCGCGGACATAAGACCATACAGTGAGAATTAATAGAAAGAGGATTTCTTCAATAATAAAGGCTTTCCAGTGGCGATGAAAAGTATTTTTGAAAAAAGAAGAATTTTCTTTAATCAGAAAAAAATCGACAAGTAGAAAGAGACCGATTAAAATGTAAATAGAAGTTAAAGTAAAAGATAGTAAATGAAAAATGCCTAAAACTAGGAGAAAATAACTTAGAGTAAATAGAGAAAAAGTTTTGGCAAAAATATAACCCTGATCCCAAAATTTTTTAAAAAGCAAAAGAATTAGAGGTAAAGATAAGGTTGAAAGAGAAAAGATGGTTAACCACCAAACAAAAATATATTTAAAATCAGCGAGCATGTTTAGATAAATAGTTGAATAGATTAATAGTTAATTAGAAAAATGGTATTAAAAATCAATTTAAGAAAGGGATTTAAAAAAATATTTAAGTTAATTAAGTGGCAGGGCAACCAGATTAAAAAACCTATGACTATCCCGCCCAATAAATCGATGGGGTAATGAAAACCAACTAGGACTCGGAAAAATAATAGTGAAAGGCAAATAATTAAAAATAGAGGCAGAGAAAAAACGGGATATTGAACCAAAAAGAGAAAAAAGAAAGCAGCTTTGATGGTATGCCCAGAAGGAAAAGCCCCAGAACGATACCATTTATCAACCAAACCAACAGGGGTTTGATCGTGTCGTAAAAACATAGGGCGGCGCCAAAAGATTTTTTTCTTAACAAGACGTTCGATAGTTTCTGCCAAAATGGTAGCGAAAAATAAACGCCAAAAAATAGCGAAATCGTTTTTTATTAAGAGATAAGAAATATAAAAGAAAAAAAACCAAATGGCATAATTTAAGAAAATTAGAAGACGACGACAAAATTTTGTGGAAGAAAAAAGACGAAGATAATCAGTTTTTGGCTGCCAAAAAAGAAGGGATCTTTTAATCATGAGAAAATAAAGGTAAATTATCTTTAACCCAAAGATAGAGATTATTTAAACCAGCAGCCACATTAACTTGAGGCTCCCAATTAAAATATTTTTTGGCCTTAGTAATATCAGTGATAAAAATTTTTTGATCACCTGGACGAGCCGGAGCAAATGGGGCAGTGATATCTTTTTTAAATAATTTTTCCAGAAGTTTTTTAAAATCAAAATAAATAGAAATAGAATTAGCGGGGCCACCACCAAGATTAAAAACTTGACCTCTGGTTTTATCAATATTATCAGCAGCCATTTGATAGGCACGAATTAAATCGTCGACATAAAGAAGATCACGAACTTGTTTACCGTCACCGTAAATTGTAATGGGCTTCTGAGTCATCAAAGCGATAACAAACCAAGCGACCCAACCTTGGTCTTCGACCCCAAATTGACGGGGACCATAAATACACGATTGACGAAAAACAATAGTGTTTAAGCCGTAAATACGGCTATAATCACGAACATACTGATCAGCAGAACCCTTACTACAACCATAAGGGGAATGAAAGTCTAATGACTGAGATTCATTAACGCCCTCGATATTTTTAAACTGATATTTAGTTTCTGTTTCTACAATTTCTAAATCGTCTAAATTTCCATAAACTTTGTTAGTCGAAGTAAAAATTAGAGTAGCTTTCGGGTTAAAAAGACGAAGAGCTTCTAAAACATTAAAGGTACCGAAGGCATTAACTTCAAAATCATGGCGCGGGTCGGTGACCGAAGTGGTCACAGCCACTTGGGCGGCTAAATGATAGACACGATCGACGGAACTAATCGATTGATTTAAAATTTCTTGATCTTTGACAATATCAGCCTGAATAAATTCTAAATTTTTATGGAGAGAGCGAAGCCAATCTAAATTTTTCTGAGAACCCGAGCGGGATAAATTATCTAAAATTGTGACCGAGTCACCCTGTAACAATAAAGTGTGAGCCAAATTGGAACCGATGAAACCGGCCCCACCTATGACAAGATGTTTCATAATGAGATAATTGTATCAGCTTTATGAAAAGAATCTTAGTCGGAATCACCTATTATTACCCAAATATTTCCGGGGTGAGCGTTTATGCCAAAATATTGGCCGAAGAATTAGGAAAGTTGAATAGTTTAGGAGTAATTAGTGGCAGATTTAAAAGAGAATTAAAAAAAGAAGAAATAATAAATGGAGTGAAAATTCTGAGAGTTGATGGCTGGCAAATCGGGAAAGGTTTTTTAATGTGGGAATATCCAAAAGAGAGTTTTAAGGCAGTAAAAAATTACGACATTATTAACTGTCATCTACCATCAATGGAATCTTTTTGGCTGGCGTTATGGGGAAAGATTTTAAGAAAAAAAATAATTATTACTCATCATTGCGAATTTGGATTTAATGGAAAATTGTCCAATAAAATAATTGCAATTTTATCTTTTCCAAGTCATTTTTTTACCTACCTTTGGGCAGATAAAATTGTAGCTTACACCAAAGATTATGCTGACAATTCCATGTTTTTAAAAATATTTAAAAATAAATTAGTTTATATTTTGCCACCAATAAAAATAGAAAATAGAGACAAGAAATTAGATTTTAGAAAAAAAAATAAAGAAAAAATTGTAGGATTTGTAGGAAGGATTGGTTGGGAAAAAGGGTTAACTTATTTAATTGAAGCCATGAAAAATATGGACGCTAAATTAATTTTGGCGGGACCATATAAAGAAGTGATTGGCGATAAAACTTATGAAATTATTTCCGCCAAAGGTGGAAAAAATATTGAGTTTATTGGACCAATTGAACACGAAAATTTAAATAACTTTTATGAAATGATTGATTGTTTAGTGTTGCCGAGTGTTAATAATTTGGAAACCTTTGGAATTGTCCAGGTTGAAGCGATGAAATGTGGCACACCGGTGGTGGCCAGTAATTTGCCCGGGGTAAGAGTGCCAGTACAAATGACTGGAATGGGGGAAATTTGTGAGATAAAAAATGCTGGTGATTTGGCCAAAAAAATTAATTTAGTATTAAAAAATGGTAAAAAGTATTATCAGCAAAAGGCTAAAAATTTGGAATTATTTAATTATAAAAAAACAGTTGAGGAATACAAAAAACTATTTGAAAGCGTAGAGAAAGGCAATGTTGGAATGGACAGGATTAGGAGATAGTTTTAAGTAAAATTTATTTTTTCTAAGAGTGAAACATAGTTGTTTAAATTGTTTAAAAGAATCTGGAGTGAACAAGTGATATTCCATAACCAGACGATCGATCTTTTGATAGGTTGAAGAGGAAAGATGGAGAAAAATATCATATTCCGAACCTTCACAGTCGCATTTAATTAGATCACAATGAGAAATTTGGTATTTTATAAATAAATTATTTAAGGAAATGGCCGAAGTAGTTAGAGGACTTTTTGTGGAAGTTTGACTGTGACCATAGTTTTTATTATCTTCGGAAATAAAAATTTTATTTTTAGTTGAGGAAATTGCGCCAGGAAAAATTTGGATGTTTTTTAAATGATTATTTTTAATATTTTGGTTAAATAAATTTAGTGAACTGGGGAGAGGCTCAATGGCATAAATTTTATTTTTTAATGATTTTTGAGCAGCAAAAATAGAAAAATCACCAAAGGCGGCGCCGATATCAACTACCGTCCAATTTTTTCCTAATCTAACACCATATTTTTCATAGTCGTCATTTAAGTAAGTTTCGGCGAGAGTCCATAAATCCATAAAATTTCTTATTTTGAAAATCGATTTATTTTTTAGTTGAATAGTAAAAAGATGATCGGTATAGGAAAGTATTTTGACGTTAAAAATTATTAAAGAAAAAATGTGAAAGTAATATTTTAAGATATTAATTATTTTCATTTTTTTTGAAAATTAAAACTTGGGGATGGTCATAAACAGTAAAGGCTTCCTCGGCGGTATCATCACGTAAATATATTCCCGGGCAAGAACAATTTTTGTCGATAGAAAACCAAGATTTTTTTAGACCAGGATAATTAGTCGGGCCAAAATAGAGACAAGATTTTAGAAAGGGTAAGGAAAAACCCGGATAAGAGACAAATCGTTTAATTAAAGTAAAGTTGGTTTTTCCGGAAAAAAGATTTTTATAAAACTCAGAGGCTATCGGATATTTGTCTGGAAGCCGAGGAATAGTGGCCCAAAGACGATTGCTCGACATGATTAAATAGTCAATTTTGTTTAAAGAATGGTCGATTTTATCCCATTTTTCGGGTGTATCAGGGTCAAAAAGAGCTAAAGAAGTATTTTGATAGCCTGAATATCCAAGTGGCAAGGCATCGTCCCAATATTCGTTGCTAATAGTTTTGGTTAAGGGAATGTTTGGATTAATCCAATTTGAGGCTTGAACGCGGGAATTGGGTCGAGAATAAATGGAGAGAAAAGCTATAAAGTAAATTAAATTTAAAATTAAAATAAAAATTATGACAGGTTTTTTTATTTTAAAGTGAGATAAAAGAGCGACAAAAATTAAACAGATAAATGGATAAATAGGCAAAAAATAACGCATAGTATGGGCAAATTGAAGAGACTGATAGATAAATAAAAATATGATCCAAGAGGAGATAATAAAAGTTAAGTTGAATTTGATCTTAGGTTTTTTAGATATAAAACGAAAAATTAAAAACAAAAGCGGTAAAGAAAAAGCTAGACCCAGACCCCAAACAAAATGAAAATAGAGTGAATCAAAAATTAGAGGACGATTAATCCACTGAATTCCAGGGGGATAATAAATGTTGGGATCTGAATAAGCCGTGAGAGATTTTAGTGAATTTATGAAGTCGGGATTTAGAGTAAAAAAATGAGTAAAGGCATATGGTTGAAAAAAACGAAAAACTAAAAGAGAAATTAGAAAATAGAAAATAGATTTTAGAAAAAAAGCAAAATTCTTTTTTTTGAGTAAAAATAGAAAAATAACAGGAACAAAATAGAGGGCGGAAATTTTACATGATAGAGCTAAACCAAAAAAAATAAATGCCGGAATAAAAAGATCGTAAGTTAATAAGGTAAAAGTTAACAAAATAAAAAAAGTCAAAAAAGTATCAACGGCAAAAAAATGAGAAAGTTGAAGAGGTAAAACTAAAAAAGTATAAAAAAGAGAAGGGAGAATTTGGTAAAAAGATTTAAGAAATTTTTTGGCGATAAAATAGAGGAGAATAATGTTTCCAGAATCAAATAATGCCGATAGAATTCGACCAAATAAGGTAATTTGGTTGTAATTGTCTAGATTAAAAAGAACAGCTAAATACTTAACTAAAAAAATGGGGAAAGTGCCATAAACGAAAAATTGGTACTGGGGATAATTGAAGGGATTTAAAGAAGAAGTAGCGGTATTAAAATACTGAGAGAGAGAAACAGGTAATTTTAGGTCGGTAACAACCATGGTTAAAAATCTTTCATCCGGTTGAAGATGGTTATTAGTATCCCAATTCAGGCCATAAATACGCAGAAAAAAAGCTAGAAGAAAAATCAAAAAAATTATTATTATATTTTTAGAGAAGATTTTCATATTGATCTAAAGTTAAATTTTTAACTTTTTTATAGATTCTGATCGTAGGGCGATCAAAAACTGACCAGGTTTCTTCGGCGTTTTCAGGATTAAGAAAAAAATCAGTAAAAGGTGGAAATTTTTTAATTTCTTGAAAACCCAGAGTACCATCAAAAAGATGTTGATAGTAATTTAGAGAATAATTTTTAAACACACGACGAGAAGGAATAATTATATAGTTAGTAGATAGTAGATAAGAAGATAAATAATTTGAATAATTATTATAGAAATCATAATTAATTACATTAAAATTATTTGGTAAAACTGGTAAATTTACCACATTGCTTGATTCAGATAAAATGGTTGAATTGGCGGGAAGTTGAGAAAGCAAATACTGAGAAGCAGCAAGACGAGTGTCAGGTAAAAAATAGTTAATCATAAAAAAAATTCCGGGGAGGCAAGCCAAAACAATAGAGATGAGACGATAGAATCTAGATTTTAGAGTAGAGATAAAATAGGCAGAAAGTAGAGGTAAAACAAAAAATAATGGCGACATAAAACGAGTCCATTTGACATAGAGTTGTCCAAAATAGAGAAAATAAATAAAACAGGAAATAAAAATTATTAAATAATATCTTTTATCTTTAATAAATTTTAATAAGGGGATAGAAAGTAAGGCAAAAAGTAAAATAGACCAACCATTAACATAAGGAAAAATTTTGGTGATTTGAAAAATATATGGTAAAGAATGGGAAAATTGGGTGGTGTAAAAAACAGAAATGGATCCAGTGGCTACAGCTGTTTCATACCTCATTGAGGATAAAAAATCCGACCAGGCCAGAAAATTGTAAGGTGAAAAAAGAATAGAAAAAATTGAGGTTAAAAAAGCGTAGGGAATAATTAACCAAGATTGGCTGATAACAGCAGCTAAAAAAATGGGGAAAATAAAAATGGCGCCGGAAATTTTTGTGGCTATGGCAATACCAGTATTCAGAGCAGCAAATAAAAATAATTTAGAACTGGGTTTTTTTAAAATTAATTTAGTTAAATATAAATTTATGACAAAAGTTAGGATAAGGAGACTTTCGGTAGTACCAAAATGAGACAGTTGAATTAGGCCAGGGGTAAAAATTAAAAGTAAAACAAAGGAAAGGCGGGGGTAAATTTTATAGAAAAAATATAAAGAAAGAAGAGAAAATACGGCTGAGTAAAATCGGAGAATAAAAATTGAATTAATAAAAGTATTAGCAATTCCAAAAATTTTTAGTGTAAAAAATCCTAAATATAGGGGGAATTGACCATAGGCAAAGAAATGAGGATTAAGATTTTGGGAACTTAGTTGAGAAAGGGAAGTGGCCATATTGTTTTCATCGGGATGAAAAAAATTGCCTTGACCCCAACCTAAACAAAAAAATCTAGTGAAAATGGCCAGTGAAAAAAGAAGAATGATTTTTACTTTAAAGGACATAGAGAATAATAATCATCATCAGGCCCCATAGCAAAACTGAAAATAATAGCGGAATATCCGTGGCAATGACTCGTTCAGGGCGTTCCCCTTCCTGCATTTCGAAAATAACTTGACCATAACGCATAATGCCAAAAATTACCGGTAATAAAGTGAGCATATACCATTTACGATCAAGGGCTCCGGGAAAATTTTCTAAAAGAAATTCATGAATAATGCCACCAAATTTAATAGTTTCAGCAGTAAAAGTGTACATAGCATAAGAGATGAGAGTACAAACGGCAAAGATAGTGGTATAAAAAGTTAAGAGACTTTTGCTGTAAGATTCTAAAGCTTTGCGAGTGCTTTTACCGGTACTATACATTTCACTTCTTCTTTTACCGCTAGCAATAAAAAGAGCTAAAAAAATAACGGCAAGCATTATCCAGATAGGTAAATGATAGCCAGTGGCAATTTCACCGGCATAAGCCCGAATGATAAAGAAAAAAGCAATGCCGATGATATCAAGTAAAGCTTTCTTTTTGATAAAAAAAGAATAGGAATATTGAAGAAAAACAAAAAAGATAGCAATTAAGAAAAAGGTATTGTTGACGGAAGCGGCAATGATTAGACCAAAAATAGCCAATAAAAAAGAAGTGAGCAAAGCGGTATTTTTACTAAGATCACCTCGAGCTAAAGGACGATTTTTTTTAACCGGATGAAGACGATCTTTATCAATATCGACTAAATCATTAATAAGATAAGAAGAAGAAGAGAGAGAACAAAAGCTAATAAATGCCAAGAAACTGGCAAAAAAAACATTTGTATTGAAAAGTTGGCCGGTTAAAATGGCCGCAGCAAAAAGAGCCAGGTTTTTTATCCATTGAATGGGACGAAGGGCTTCGATTAAGGCTGACACATTACAATAATATCAAAAATCCAAACAAAGTCACAATAACACCAACTAGAGTGACTGCTTGAGAGGGAAAATCAACACCACTTTGGGGCAAAATGATTCTGGTGGGACTGGGGCCATTGGCGATAACATCGGTGGGAACCGGAGTCGAGGTGGGACCAGGGGTGGAGGTGGGACCAGGGGTGGAGGTGGGAACCGGAGTCGAAGTGGGACCAGGGGTGGGGGTGGAAGTTGGACTAGGGGTGAGAGTAGGGGTTAATGTTGGGGTAAGAGAAGGTTTGATTGAAGGTATTGGGGTGGAAGTAGAGGAAGAAACTGGGGTAGTGGGAGTGATACAACTTCTGTCAACCACACTGATAAAACAAGTTTCCCAGGTGTCACTGTCAATTTGTTGGGAGCCACAAAAATTGTTTTCGAAACAAACTGAAGAACTACCGGCGGGAATTACTTGTTCATTTTGTTGACAGCCCCCGGAAAGATCAGTACGACCGGGACAATTATATTTCCACAGTTGAGGTAAAGTGTGACCTGAGACAGCAGTGATACAGCGGCCAGTGATGGTGCCAACAACAACTCCATTAACGGTACAGCCACTGTAAGTGCCGGAAGTAGCGTCAGTACTGCCTGACTCGGTAGG
>JBAZWK010000025.1:0-14112 GCA_041660365.1 Candidatus Shapirobacteria bacterium
ATGCTAGTCACCGTAACAGAAATAACCCGGGAAATTGGGTTAAGAAAAGCCTTGGGGGCTAAAAAGAAAACCATTATTACTCAATTTTTATCCGAATCAATTATTTTAACTTTTAGCGGCGGAATAATTGGAGTAGTGTTAGGAATCGTGGCCTCATTTATTATTGCCAAAGTGAGTTCATCGGCATTCGTGGTATCGCCTGGATCAGTATTATTGGCTTTTGGAGTGTCAGCGGCAATCGGAATTGTCTTTGGCTGGTACCCGGCTCAAAAAGCAGCTAGCTTGCAACCTATTGAAGCTTTAAGATACGAATAATTTTAAACCCCCTGCCCTATCGGGCATCCCCCTTGATGAAAGGGGACTTTAAAAAGAGTTTAGAAATTTATCTCGGGCTTCTAAAATTCGTTGAAAAATGGCTTCAGTATTATCAAAGTCAACCCGTATTTGAGACCTTTGAAGATCCCGGTCAGAAGAATTCCAGGGTTGATTGAAGTAGATAATATGGCATTGAGGCAATTCGATAGTAATTTTGGAAACAGTGTCAGTATTATCTTCATTCATTAAATTAATTCGGTGTTTTTTTAGTTGTTGAACTTTAAACTCGTCACCACTTAATTTACTGAATTTAGACCGAAGGTGAAGATCATGTTGCCAATCAAAATCTAATAAATGGGCTTCTAGTGAATCCTGAGTGCTTTGGCGGCACTCGAAAATTCTGGTGGTAATAAGATGTTGTTTAGTATTTGGTAAATTTTGACAGCGATTAAAGACCTCAACAGCGGCAAAATTTGGAGGAGAAAGGCGGAGAACTTCCGGGTCAAACCAAAGCTGCCTAATTTCCAGGGCAAAACTTTCATTGCCGGTCAAATTTAAGGCATGTTCATAAAGAGCTGTCCAGACCGTAAGATTAGATTTAGTTAAAGTTATTTCTCTCTTTAAGTAATTACTTAATTTTTCATTAGCAATTTTTAAAACGGGTTCATGAGATTCAAGAAAAACCCCATCACAATCCCAAGCAATATTAAAAATTTTTTCACTTTTCGACATTTGGAGTATATTATAACTTAAAAAATATTCAGGTAAATTTCAGACTTGGGAAATATACTAACTAGTATTAAAAATTATTTAACAAAAATATGAAAAATCAAAATATATTGGTTGTAGTTTTAGTAGCGCTTATCTTTGCCGGTGCTGGTTTTTTTGTCGGAAAAAGTGTCGAACAAAATCAAATTCAAACTCAAAGAACACAATTAGCCGGACAATTCGGCAACAGAGCAGGTGGAACAGGAAATGCCAGAGGCGGACAGGTTTTAGGAACAATTTTAAGCCAGAACGGCAATTCAATGACCGTACAAATGACTGATGGAAGTTCAAAAATTGTCCTAATTTTAGGGACAACTTCAATAAATCAAGCTGCAACAGCCACTGTAGCTGACTTAAAAGTTGGGGAAAAAGTTTCTGTTTTTGGTAGTACAAATACAGATGGTAGTGTTAGCGCCCAAAATATCCAAATTAATCCGATAATGCGAAATATTACCAGTGGCACTCCATCCGGAACTCCACAAAAATAAAGAAAATTTATTTAAATAAAAAATAAATACCCGCTGCAAGACGGGTATTTGTTATAATTATGATAATATGCCAAACATTGAAGCAAAAAAACGTGGGATTAAAAATGATTCTGATTTTAGATTACGGAAAAAGGGAAGTGCACATACGACATTTTATGAACACACCGAATTACCAGAACAAGTTGAAAAGATTATGATAAGTAGTCTGGCAATAAAAGGTATTAGTTATCGTAAACCAGCAAAGATAAATTAAGCTTTGTTTAATTACGGGCCGATGAAAATGAAGGCAACTTGTCGAGGCCATTATTGAACTGATATAATCAGGCAAATGGAGAACCTAGTTACGGTAGTAACGAAATACGGAAGATTTAATGTTGACCGACAAAAGTTGGCGAACGATTTAAATTTTTCAGCAAGAGTATCAAAACATTTAGGTCGTCGTCCCGGTGAACCGACAAATCTTACTAAAACCACCAGTGATCCGATTTCTGGAGAGCTATTTTCAACTTTAAATACAATCCTAAAAACGCATTCAAAATAGTTTACGGGTCGATGAAGGTGAGGGCGAAGCCTTTTTGATCAGCACGACCAGTACGGCCGATGCGGTGAATATAATCGTCATAAGTAGCGGGTTGATCGTAATTAATGACATGAGTGATGTCATGAATATCCAGACCACGAGCGGCCACATCAGTAGCAACCACAATTTTGAGACTGTCGTCTTTGAAACCACGAATGACAGTGACCCGTTGGCTTTGGCGTTTATCACCATGAAGAGAATCGGCGGCAAAACCTTTTTCTTTGAGCATTACTGCCAGTTTTTCGGCATAAAGTTTAGTTGAGGTAAAAACTAAAACTTTTTTAAATTCTTCTTGTTTTAGCAAGGAACAAAGCATGTTTTCTTTGTCAAAACGTTTGACGCGAATAACATCCTGTTCGACATGAGAGGAAGTGGCAGTGGTTTTTAGAGAAACTTTAACTGGATTTTTCAAAAAAGTATCAATTAAAACTTCAATCTTTTTGTCGACGGTTGCGGAGAAAAAGAGAGTTTGATGAGCTTGGGTAATTTGGGCAACAATAGATTTAATGTCAGCGACAAAACCCATGTCCAACATGCGGTCAACTTCGTCTAAAACCAGAGTATCGAATTGAGCAAAGTTAATAACTTTACGGCGATTCAAATCCATAATGCGGCCAGGAGTACCAATGATAACATTGGGGCCGCGGCGAATATCCATAATTTGTTCACGCATAAAAGAACCACCGATAGCTAGGGCAAAAAATACTCGAAGACCGGGGGTAAAATCGCGGAAATCACTTTTAATTTGTTGAGCTAGTTCCCGAGTGGGAGCTAAAATCAAAATTCTTTTATTGGGATTTTTAATAATGGCATTGATTAAAGGGAGGGCAAAAGCAGCGGTTTTACCGGTGCCAGTGTTGGCAATACCCAAAACATCCTGACCTTTAATAATCGGTTCAATGACCTGATCCTGAATGGGGGTGGGTTTTATATAACCCTTAGCCACAATATTGGCCAAAAGTTGTTTGTCAAAATTGAAGTCTTCAAAAGAGTGAACTGGATTAGACTCTTCAATTTTGGTGAATTCTTCGGCTTTTTTGATAAAAAGAGAAGGGTTAATAACATTGCCAAAACGACGATGTGGAGCACCACCACGAGAGGGACCATTTGAAGAAAAACTACGACTGGGACCCTGTGGGGAATAGCCACCACGAGAGGGGCTAGAGTAGCCACGAGAAGGACCAGATGAGGAAGAGGGACCGCGGGAAGAATAAGATCGAGCGGGACCTCGAGAGGAATTGGGGCGTTGACCAAAATGAGCAAATGTGCGCGCAGAACCAGAGTTAGTATTTTGTTGATACATAATAATTGATGAGCATTGGGCCCACAATTATTCAAGCACAACTAAAGCGTGTGACAGGGGGGCGTTCGCAAATCAGAGAGAAGTGTAACACAGATAAAAATATTGTCAAATTATAGGACAAAACCCCCTGTATCCCCCTTGATGAAGGGGGACAGAAAGTTTTTATATAATATAAATATTTAAATGAACAAAGGCATATTTGCAAAAATTAGGGAAGAAGTAAAGAAAATACCGTACGGAGAGACTAGAAGATTGAAAAAAGAGTGATAAAATAGGATTATGTCAGGAATAATACAAGAAGTTCTAAAAACAATTGGAGATAAATTGGAGGCAAGGCTAGGCATGTCTGAAAATGCGAATATTTATTTAGAGTTAAGATCAAACAAGAAACAAAACGGTGTTCCATTCGATGCATGGACAACTAGAAATCAAAAGAGATTAGCACACGGACAAAAACCAGTAGGACATCCGGAACACCCCAACGTCTAGATTGAGATATACAGTTAGGGTAAAATAGAACATCATGGAGAAAACGTGGAGTGTAAAAATTGCCGGGCCAGCGGGAACAGGAATTAAGTCAATTGGCCTATTGTTAGCCCAAATTTTAAACGAAAGTGGTTATTTTTTGAAAGATTATTCAGAATACCCTTCTTTAGTTCGGGGCGGACATAACACTTATCAAGTGACTTTTTCGGCTGATGAAGTTTATTCGGTTCACAAAATGGTGGACATTTTTGTCAGTTTAGTGCCCGGACATTGGCAGGAACACCAAAAAGAATTTAGCAAAGATACTTCAGTTTTTGCCGATAATGACGGTAAAATTAATTTACCACTGGGAGAAATGTGTGGACAATTGGGGAGCACTATTTATGGCAATACAATTTCTTTGGGTTTAATTTGCTATTTGATTGATATTGATAAAGATAAAGCTAAAATAATTGTGGGAAAGTATTTCGGGGAAGATTCCCCTAATTTAGACGCTTTTGAAGCCGGCTGGCAATGGGGAGAAAATAATTGTCAAAAATTAGCCGTAGATAAGGGAAAAAATACTAAAAAGATGATTATTGTTGATGGGAATGAAGCGACTGGTTGGGGTTTGCATAAAGCCGGATTAGACATGTTTGTGGCCTACCCGATGACCCCTGCCACAGGTGTACTACACTTTTTGGCCAAAAATCAGGATGAATTTAAAATGAAGGTAGTTCACCCCGAAGATGAGATTGCGGTAGCTTCAATTGCCTCAGGAGCCTCGATGGCTGGCGCCAGGACGGCCGTAGGCACATCAGGCGGTGGTTTTGCGCTAATGACGGAAACTATCAGCTTTGATGCTCAGGCGGGCTTGGGAGTGGTTTATTTTCTATCCCAGAGACCCGGTCCAGCCACGGGAATGCCAACCTGGACAAGCCAAGGTGATTTATTGTTCGCGGTTCACAGTGGTCATGGAGAATTTCCTAAAGCAGTTTTAGCCCCTGGAGACCAAGAAGAGGCCTTTGAATTAGGTAAATTATCCCTAAATTTAGCCAATAAATTCGATATTCCGGTAATAATGCTATCAGACAAGAATTTGTCAGAATCCAGTGCCAATACCACAGATTTTGAAAAAGAAAAAGAAGAAAAAATCGAAAGTCTAAAGCCTAAACCAGGGAAAGGGCAGAAAATTAAACTTTACAATAGTTATGAACATAACGATGAAGGTTTTTCGATTGAAGAGGCAGAAGAGAGTAAGAAAGTAGTCGAATTAAGATTAAAAAAGATAAATGAAATTTTAAAAGAGATGCCTAAAGTGAATTTGTTTGGCAGTGATCGAGCTAAAAAGATAATCGTCTCTTGGGGATCGACTAAAGGAGCAATTTTGGAAGCGTTAAAAGAAATGCCAAATAAAGAAGAGTTTGCCTTTTTACAGATTAGAGGCATGTGGCCAATTGACCCAAAAATAGGACAAATTATTAGTGCTTTTTCAGAAAGAATTTTAATAGAAAACAATGCCATGGCACAATTAGAAACTTTGTTGAAATCACAAATGACGATTGATTTTACGAAAAGAATTTTAAAATATGACGGCAGACCATTTTTTCCAGAAGAGATAAAGGAGGCTTTAAATGACTAATTGGCGATCGACGATTATTCCCACCTGGTGTCCGGGATGCCAGGATTATGTAATTTATGCGGGTTTGCAAAATACTTTAACAAAATTAGCCTTAGATCAGGATAAGACGGTAATTGTTTACGATATCGGCTGTATCGGCAACATGGCCGATTTTGTCAAGGCCTGGGGAATACATTCTCTGCATGGCCGAAGTGTACCAACAGCGGTGGGGATAAAATTGGCTAACCCGGAATTAAATGTGATCGTGATTGGCGGCGACGGCGGTATTTACGGTGAAGGTCTAAGTCATTTGATTGCCGCCGCCAGATTAAATATCGATATCACCGTTATTGTGGCTAATAATCAACTTTATTCCCTAACTACCGGGCAAAGCAGCCCAACCACTCCCAAGGGAATAAAGACAAAATCGACCCCTAAGGGGGTAGAAAGTGTCCCAGTGGTACCCTTAGAGTTAATTAAAGCGGTCAATCCCGAAGCTTTAGCCCAACATGTCAGCTGCGCTGAACCATTAAAAGTAAACGAAGCCATAGAAAAAGCCGTTAAACATCAGGGTTTTGATTTGCTAGACTTAGATCAACTTTGTGTTAGTTTTGGAAAACAGTTAAGATAATAAATAAAAAAAGCCTAAAGCATAAAGCCTAAAAAAATGAAAATTAAAAATAGAGATCAAGAAAATTTGGTAGTGTCAGAGTTTTTTGAAGAAGCGGCAAGCTGGGAGCAAAGATATAAAGCTTTAAAAAAGACCATGAAAAATTTGAGAAAATTTACGGAAGCAAAAATTAACGGTCCCAGTGCCGAGGCTTAAAGAGTCAAAAAAAGAACTAAAGATAGGATTAAAGTGTAAATTCCAAAATACCAGAGTTTATGAGAAGTGAGAATTTTTCGGAGAAAACTAAGAGCAATTAAGCCAACCATAAAAGTTAATATGAATGCCAAAAGATATTGAGAATTTAAAAAAGAAGCCACGTTTAAATCTTTAAACCCAAGTAGAATCGCGCCCAAAGAGGCGGGAATAAAGAGACAAAAAGAAAAATTAAAGGCAGTTTCCGGAGCTAAACCAAGAGCTAGGCCGGTGGCAATGGTAGTGCCAGCGCGAGAAACACCGGGAAGAATGGCAAAAGCTTGGGAAAAACCAATAATAATTGCCTGTTTTAGGGATATTTCTGATTTTTCACCCTTGGATTTTTTGGTAGAAAATAAAATCAATGAATTAACCAAAAAGAATAATGGTAAGAGCCGGAAGTTAGAAAAAATGGAAGCCACAGTGTCTTTAAAGAAAAAACCAACAATAGCTGCCGGAATAGAAGCTAAAATTATTTGAGGTAAGTGAGAAAAAAAATATTTTAATTGATTTCGAAAAAAGAAAAGAACGGAAAAAAGAGTGGCGGTGTTGAGAAAAATGTCGAGAGCAAGTGATGGAGAAAGATTAAAAAAATGTTGAAATAGATTTAAATGTCCAGAGGAAGAAAGCGGTAAAAATTCAGTGACTCCTTGAATAAAAGCTAAAACAAAAGATTGAATTAAAGACATTAACTATTTTAACGCTTAAGAGTTCTTTTTACTTTTGGTAATCATGTCGACGGAATGTTCGAAAGACTGAGCTGTAATAACCCGGCCATTGTTAACAAAATAAATTTCATCGGCTTTTTTAATGGTATTAAGACGGTGGGCAATGATAACTTTAGTGGTATTTTCTGGTAATTTATCAATAATAGTTTGCAGTAAAGTTTCAGTGACGGTGTCGATATTGGCGGTGGCTTCGTCCATAATTAATAATTTCGGTCGGCGAATGATAGCCCGGATAAAAGAAATCAACTGTTTTTGACCAAGACTGATGCTTTCGCTGTTGTAGACAATTTTAGTATCGAGACCGTCTTCAAATTTATTAATTAAGGCTTCTAGATTTAAGCTTTTCAATAATTTTTCTAACTTCTTTTTAGAATAATTTTTAAATTCAGGATTACCATAAACAATATTCTCCCCCACTGTGCCAGTAAACAAATAGGTTTCTTGTAAAATAAAGCCGATTTTTCGAGCTAAATCCTCTGGTCGGTAAGTACGGATATCACAGTTACTCAAATACACGGTGCCTTTTTGGGGATCATAAAGACGGGACATGAGTGAAGCCAGGGTACTTTTACCACCACCAGTAGGGCCAACAATAGCATAGGTTTTGCCCTCTAAAAAATTAAAATTAACTTTTTTCAAAATTGGTTTATCCGTCTCGTAGCCAAAAACAACGTTATCAAAATGCATCATTGATTTAGTATCTTTAGCCTTAGATTCGGGTAAAATAGCTAGGTCTGATTTTAAATGAAGAATTTCAAAAATCCGATTCCAGGCGGCCAAAGCCGTTTGAACACCGGCCCATAATGAAGCCATTTGTCGGAGAGGTCCATAAAATCGATCAGTATAACTTAAAAAAGAAATTAGAATACCAATACTTAACTGGCCTTGGGTAATTAAAAATATGCCGTAAAGTAAAACCAATAATGAAGCCAGGTTACCAGAAAAATCATAGATCGGCCCCATTAAATTATTGGCAATACCGGAGCGAAAAGACATCTGAAAATTTTCCTGATTAGAACGATTAAAGTTGTCCCGAAAATAATCACGGCGATTAAAAGAAACAATCACTTTAAAGTAGTTGAGACTTTCGGAAACTTCAGCTGATAAGCCCCCTAAACTTTGTAAACTTAAGCGATTGCGGCGGGCAATCCAGGGGGAAATAATTGAGGTGATAATAAATAAAACAAAGGCCGTGGCCAAAGTAACCAGAGCCAAACGATAGTTGATAAAGAAAATAAAGACACCAATACCGATAAGGGTAAAAATATTACCGACAAACTGGTTTAATTGTTGAGAGAAAAATTGATTTAATTTATCAGTGTCATTATTGATCCGGGAAATTAAATCGCCTAGTTTATTCTGATTAAAAAATCTTAAGGGCAGAGTTTGAATTTTAGAAAAAAGGGAATTTCTTAATTTAAATAAGATATTTTGACCTAAAGTACCCATAGTGCGAACCTGAACAAAGTTCGTCACAAAAGTAATTAAGTAGATCCCAGACAAAATTAGGGAAAATCTGGTAAGACCACTAAGATTTTTTTGAATAATAAAATGATCAATGGTATAACCCAAAATAAAAGGGGCAGCAATACTGGCAGTGGAATTGATAGCGATGGCTAGAGTGGCACCAATTAATTTTGGCTTTTCGTCTTTTAGAAAATACCAAAATTGGCGGGCTAGTTTCCAGAAACTTAGTTTTTCTCGAGTATTTTTATCAAAAGTTTTTAAACTAAAGTCCGTCATGTTAAATCTTGTTGTGAATTATAAATTTGTTGATATTCAGAAGAATTTTTAAGAAGATAGTCGTGAGTGCCCGTGGCCAAGATCTCCCCTTCCATAACTAAAATTATTTGGTCAGCGTCTTTAGCCGATGAAATTTGCTGAGTGATTAAAACTTCTGTAATTTGGGGATAATTTTTATTTAAATTAGCCGTAATTCTTTTTTCAGTATCTTTATCGACTCGAGCGGTAAAATCGTCTAATAACAAAATTTTGGGATTTAGGGCTAAAGCCCGAGCCAAAGTAATTCTTTGTTTTTGGCCGCCGGATAAGTTATTACCTCTCTCATCAATTTTAGTGTTTAGACCTTGAGGCAAGGTATCAATAAAATTTTCAAGTTCAGCCGTGGCAATAGCCTTGTTAACACTTTTTGGGTCGTCATGATTATTAAAATTAATATTTTCGGCGATAGTAGTATTGAAAATAGAGGAATCTTGAAAGACCAGACCGATTTGACGGCTTAAACATTCTTGGGAATAATTAAAAATAGGCTGATTATCGATTGAAATTTGACCAGAGTTTGGTTTAATTAAACCGGAAATTAAATAAAAAATTTGACTTTTACCCGCGGCGGTGGGACCAAGAATAGCCGTTTTACAATTGGCTTTAATATTAAAAGAAATATTTTTAAGAATTTGTTTGTCATTTAAAGTTAAATTGACATTTTCAAAAACAATGTTGCCTTTAAATTCAGTGTCTAAATCGCCATAAAGTTTTTCGACTGGGGCATCTAGGACTGCTTCAACCCGTTCAAAAGAAACGGCAGCTCGAGCAATTAAATTACTGATAAAACCCAAAACGACAATGGGAAAAATCAACATAGAAATATAACTCATAAAAGCCGTAAAGCCACCGATAGTAAAAGTTCCCAAGACAATAGATTTACCACCGACTAATAAAATAGCCACAATACTAGCATTAGCGATTAGACCAATTAAGGGCACTAGACTAGAAAATAATTTTAAAATCGAGAGACCGACTTCCCGGGCTTCCTGGCTGACAGCACTAAATTTTTGAAATTCCCAATCTTGGGAATTAATAATGCGAATTAAAGATGAGGCAATAATACTTTCGTTGATAACTTTATTAAGTTTATCGATAATAGCCTGCGAGCGAAGAAAATATTTTCTGATTTTGCTAAAAATAAAAGTGAAAATAGCCACAATTAAGGGAATAATTGTTAAAACAATTAAAGCTAGGCGCCAATTAATGGAAAGAAGTAAAACGGTGGCGCCAACAATAGTAATAACCGAGGCAAAAATCTGAATTAAAGCCTGGGCAACAACTTGTTTAATATTATCGACATCGGCAGTTAAATTGGTTAATAATTTTTCCGAAGTAAATTGGTTGATGAACAAATAGGGCTGATTAGAAATTTTAGTGATTAATTTCTCTCTTAAGTCACGAGCAAATTTTTCCGACAAATAAGTTTGTAAAAGACTTTGAATGGTGGAAAAAATAAAAATAAAAACAATAATTAGGGAAAAATTTCTAATAAAAGTGACTGGAATAGAATTACTGGAGCGAAAAGTATCGATAGTTTGGGCGACAACTTTGGGAAGAAATAAATTCAGACCATTGGCAACTAAAGAGGCCGCTAAAATCAGAAGAATAAAACCAAGATAAGGCCGGGCTAATTTAAATAATTTGAAATTGTTGTTGGGACGCTTTTCGGGCACTGTTTATTTTAACACTGGCCTGGGCCTAATTGACTTTTCGATGGAGATAATTTTGAAAATCAGCTTCGATTTTTTCAGCCACAGTGAAATCACGAGCAGTAACTTTTCCACCAACACTGAAACGAGTTAATTCGAAAGTGACTTTTTTATAACTGATATTAATATCGGGGTGATGATCTAAAAAATTACAAAAGCCAACCAGGCCGTTAATAAACTGGACAGCATCGGTAAAAGAAGCAAACTCAAAAGTTTTTATAATTTTACTGGAGGTGTACTGCCAACCCGGCAATGTAGTTAAACGGGAAAGAATTTCAGTTTCAGATAGTGGATTTAAGTCTTGATCAGTCATATGGTTATATTATAACTCGATTAAAAACCCGCCGATGAGGCGGGTTTAGTTTTTTTATGAGAGACAAAGCTTAACGCTTTGGAGATTGTTTTTGACGGCGGGCTTTACCACCGGTACCAACCATACGTCGTTCACGAACCCGGGCATCGACGGTTAATAAATTGGCTTGAGCGAGAAGCGTGGTTAAACCAGCGTCTAATTTTTTGAGAGCACGAGAAATGGCCAATATTAAGGCAGAAAGCTGACCAGTTTTACCACCACCAACAATTTTGGCAGTGAAATGAAATTTATTTTCAGTTTTAGTCGTAACAAAAGGTAAATCTAAACGGGAAAAAGTTAAAGGAAAATATTTATTTAAAGCCCGACCGTTGATAGTCGAATCCCCTTTTCCAGAAAATAATTTAACAGTGGCCACGGCCGATTTGCGGCGGCCAAGACTATAAGTATAAGTATTGGCGGATTTTTTGGGAGTTTTAGGAGTGGTGGCCATAATTATTTTTTACCTAATTTATCGGTATATTTGTGTTCTGCGTTGGCAGAAATTTTTAAACGACGCATTCTTAAAGGACGAAGATGATTTTTGGGAAGCATGCCATGAACTGCAAACTCGATAACTTGACGAGGATCTTTGGCCATAAGTTCTTTAAGGCTGATTTCGTTTAAGTGACCGGCAAAAGCAGTGTGGTGGTAATAAATTTTTTGTTTTAATTTTTTACCAGTGACGACAATATCTTTGGCATTAATAGCAACGACATAATCACCATCATCACGATGATAAGAAAAAGTGGTTTTATTTTTACCCATTAAAATGGCAGCAATTTCAGTAGCGGCACGACCTAGAGTTTTACCCGATAAATCGATTAAAACCCATTCTCGTTTGGGATTACTACCTTTTAAAACAGTGGTTTTAGTTTTCATTATTTAGTCTCCTTTTTAGTAACTGCTTTTTTCTTAGCAGGAGCTTTTTTTATAACTTCTTTTTTGGGAGCAGTTTTTATTTTACCGCCAAAAGAAACTTTAATTTTATCAGAAGCAATTTTTCGATCAGCCTTAGAAACTTCTAGAGGAATACTTTTAACTTCTTTAACAAAACTTAATTTAACGACTAAAGCATTATCGCCTTGACGGAATTTAACGTTTTGCATTTGAGTGAAGTTTTGAGTTTTTTCAGGAAAAACAGCGGTAAATGCAGTGACAATATTGTTGACGACATTTCTATCTTGGAAAAAAGTAAAAATATAGCGACGGGAATTGAGGTCAGCCTTAACAGCGGCGACAGCGATCTTTTCAGCCAAAGGAACAATAGATTTGGCCTTAGCAGCGGTAGTATTTATAAAACCATAAGTAAAAAGACTACGCAATTGAGAGCGATAAAGAGACTGACGCTCGTTGATATTACGGCCTAATTGTCGACCAACAATTCGATGTCTCATATTTTATTTACTCCAAGAAAAGCCTTTTTCTTTAAGCCAAAGATCAATAATTTTTAACGATTTTTCACCAACATTTTTAGATTTACTAACTTCAGGACGACCGGCTTTGACCAGGGCATCAATGGTGGGATAACCAGCTTTTTTCAAAGCATTAGTAACACGAAGAGGTAATTCAATTTCTTCAACGGAAATTTCCGCCATTTGATTCACGGGCATGGAATCAAGAGTGATAACTTCATCATCAAAATCACGGGTATCGACAACTTGATTAAGAGCATTAATCAAATCTTTAGCCGCAGCTTTTAAGGCAGCGAGAGGTTCGACTGAAGCATCGGTCCAAATTTCCATAGTTAATTTGTCGTAGTTACTTTTTTTACCTAAACGAGTGGGTTCAACAGTATAATTAGCTTTTAAAACCGGTGTAAAGGTGGAATCTAGAATAATTTCGCCGACAACATCAGTTTTTTGTTCACGAGCTAAAGTATAGCCAACACCGCGTTCAATGACCATTTCCATTTTAAGATGGGCTTTATCAGTAGTCAAAGTGGCTATAACCTGGTCGGGATTAGCGACTTTACAGACGGTACTATCGGCAATATCAGCGGCAGTAATGACACCTTTGCCTTTTTTATCGAGAACTAAAGTAACAGGTTCTTCCTTAGGATAGGTAAATTTAATTTTTTTAAGATTAAGAGAAATTTCGACAAGATCTTCTTTAATACCAGGAAGAGTGGTAAAAAGATGGGTGGCACCATCAACCCGAATTCGAGTAATGGCCGCACCAGGAATGGTAATTAATAAAATTCGACGAAGGCTGTTGCCTAAAGTATGACCCAAACCACCAACAAGGGGGCTTAATTCAAACTTGCCGTAGGTAGCAGTTTGTTTAATAGTTTTGATATGGAATCGGCTAGTGTCGATCATAATTTTCTCCTTTTTACCTTGAATAATATTCAATAATTAAATTGACATCGATTCCGTTTTGATTCGAATCGATGATGGGAAGAGCAAGTATTTTAGCAGATGCTTTGGATTTGTTAAGGTCAATCCATTCTGGACCATGAAAATCTTTATCGGCATATTTAAAAGTATCGCCAGATTTATCGATAATGCTTGATTTTACTGAAATAATATCACCAACTTTAACCAAATAAGAGGAAATATTAAGAACTTGGTCATTAACTAATACATGTTTGTGACTGACTAATTCTTTAGCATGAGAGCGGGACAAACAAAGACCAGAAGCGTAAACAACATTATCTAATCTTCTCTCTAAAAGGGTCATTAAATTAACACCAACCAAACCTTTGAGCTTTTTAGCTTGTTCAAAATAGTTTTTGAATTGGGTTTCCATCACTCCGTAAAGACGTTTGGCTTTTTGTTTGGCTCGAAGTTGAACCCCATAGTCAGTAGGTTTTTTAGCTCTTTTGGCACCGTGTATACCGGGTTTAATGGCCGCGCCTTTCTTTTCTAGTGGACATTTAGGGGAGAAACAACGAGCACCTTTGAGGTAAAGCTTAACACCCTCAGCTCGACAAAGACGACATTTAGTATCTAGTGTAGTTCTCATGTGATTATTTTAAACGCGACGGGCCTTGGGAGGACGAGGACCGTTATGAGGTACCGGAGTAACATCGGCAATGAAGTTGACCTCGAAATCACGCTTGGTGCGTAAAAATCGAAGGGCAGCGTCACGACCAGTACCTGGACCTTTTAGATAAACTGCTAATGTTTTAATACCA
>JBAZWK010000026.1:0-14018 GCA_041660365.1 Candidatus Shapirobacteria bacterium
GCTCGAAAGCTTCTTGAAGTTTGAGAGAGGTATCCAAAGGTAAAATATTAAGTAGAATTTTTGAACCGTCTAAAGGGGGAATAGGAAAAAGATTAAAAATACCCAAATAGAGGCTAAGGGAAGTAATAAAATAAGCGATTGAGCCAGGAAAGCGGGAAAAAATAAAAGCGAGCAGGAAATTGCTGAGTGGGCCGGCTAGGGCGACAAAAATTTCATCACGACGGGGATGACGAAAGTTATAAGGGTCAATTGGAGTGGGTTTAGCCCAGCCAAGAACAGGAAGGCCAGTTAAGACACTAAATAGGGGCAAAATAATGGTACCCAAAGGATCAATGTGAGCCAGAGGATTTAAAGTTAAACGGCCGTAGGCTCGGGGGGTGGGATCGCCGAGTTTGTCGGCAGCAAGGGCGTGACAAAACTCGTGAATAGAAATAACGATGATAAGTGCAATTACTGATATTAAGGCAAAGATGATATTTTCCATGTTTTATTTAGACAGTTATTTTGATATAGTATAACCCATGAGAACATGTAGTTTATGCGGTAAAGGAACAAAAATTGGTCGTAATCGTTCCCACGCTCAAAATCGAACCCCAAGAACTTTTAAAGCGAATGTGCAAAAAGTGTCTTTAAAAGTAGGTGAAGGTAAAATTGAGGGAGTTTTTTGCAGCAAGTGTCTGAAGAAGATGAAAGGTGAGATCAAAAAAACGGCACTTAAATAAGCACCGTTTCTTTGATTTGGAAAGAAAAACTATTTTTTAGATTTTTTCTTAGCAGTTTTCTTAGCAGCTTTTTTCTTGACAACTTTCTTAGCTACTTTTTTCTTAGCAACTTTTTTGACGACTTTTTTAGCTTTTTTTACTGGCATATTGATTCCTCCTTTAATAAAATTAAAGATGATTTGTGATTGTTTGTCAAACAAAAAATATCCTGGCTTAAGGCAAAATAGATGATGTTTAAGAATGAAATATCAACAAAATTTATGATTTTTTTTAAAAAATCATAGCTATTTTTTGCCTAATTTTCCAGTAAAATTAAATATCAATTTTTAGTAATTATAGAATAATATTTTTTGACTTCTGGCCAGTCAGTTTTGTTTTTGCCCTCAATTTGGACAATTTTTGGTAGTAGTTCTGATTTATTTTGATCAATTTGTGCCGAAAAAATTTTCATTTTAAATTTTTGACCATTCAAATTTTCCACAAAGGTCCAGGAGATCGGTGATGGATTTAAAGCGCGAATAAAATGTTCGATTTTTTCTATATTCCATGTCCAATCTATTTTTGCCGAATCTTTAGACATTTTTGGAAAATAACTTTTTTGAGAATGATCTTGAGCTGTGAGAGATTTTGGAGAAGAGAGATAAGATTTTAGAACTGATTCTAAATTGTTAGAAGCGAGGGAAAAAGCTTTCTGATAAAAAGAATCAGCGGTTTCGTTGGGGCTAATATCAAAAGGTAGGGAAGTGATGATGGGGCCATGATCAGGAAGGGGATCGATTTGGAAAAAAGTGACAGCACTTTTTGATTCACCATTAATAATTTGCCAAGGGCCAGGGGTGGCGCCGCGATATTTTGGCAAGGGAGAGGGGTGAATATTGACGATTTTATAGGGAAAAAGATTGATCATCTCTTCGTCAAAAAAAGGCGGGCCAAAGGCGACACAAAGGCCGAGATCAGCGTGAAGATTAGAGATTAGAGATTTGAAATTAGAGGAAAATTCTTCGGTTTGAAGCAGAGGGATTTGATGGTCCAAACAATATTTAGCCACAGGGTTGGGAGTAATTTTTTGATCGCGGCCAAAGGCTTTATCGACTTTAGAAACAACGGCGACAATTCTAAAGTCAGTAAGTTTTGATAATTTTTCAAGAGGAATAAGAGAATAGATGGAGGAGCCGAAGAAAATAATTTTGGTCATGTGATGATTATATAGCCTTAATAGCGTGGAGTAGAAACGAAAAGACGTTTTTCAGTGGCGAGTGTATTGGCTTGATTGTCGACGTAGATTGGCATAGGAGATTTTTTATCAGTTCGGGGAATTAGTTCAGTGGTGCCAGAAATAATTTCAGAGCTATCGGCAAGATTAAATCTTTTAATAATAATTTCGGCTAGATTGACGAGGGAAACACCGTTTTTAAATTCGGAACTAATAAGGTGAGTAATACCAGCTGCTTCAAAAGGATTTTCGATAAATGATTGAATATAGATAGAGTAACTTTCAATAAAGACGGGAAAGCGGATGGCGTTAATTCTAATTTGAGCGAATTGATTTTTTTCAAAAAGTTTAGTGATACCAAACTCGGGGCTGAGGACAAGGTCGGTGCGGGGAATAGCCCAAACTAATGAAGAACTTTGAACAATTTTTTCCGCCTCAATTTTATTTTGACCATAGATTGAGTCTGCTTTAGTTAAAGGATGGGTTTTTTCGTCACAGATTTCATTGTGAGTGTAACCAGAAAAAACATTAATGGTGCTAGGGTACATTAAATTAATGCTATAGTCGGAACTAAGGCGGACAATGTTTTCAACGCCGCTGACATTGGTTTCGTAGGCACGTTGTTTTTCATTTTGACAGAGCTTCTCTTGGGCTAGACCGGCAAAATTTAAAATATATTTGGGCTGACAGCCACCAATAACTCTTTTTAAATTTTCACGATCATGGATATCACAAAAAACTAAATCTGATTTTGGATGTTGAAAATAGGTACCAGTGACATCATACAGCTCGGTTTTTTCGAGACTACTATAAACTAGACTGCCGACGCCTCCAGAGGCACCTAGAACAAGAACTTTTGGCCTTTCTTGACTCATAATCTGGATTTTATCACGGATTTGGTAAAATAGAGTTATGGCAGAGATAAAGATGTATCCGGATAAAATATTGCGGAAGGAAACAGAAAAAGTGCTTAAGGTGGACAAAAAATTAATTGAAGAGATGGAAGAGCTGAAGAAAATATTGATGAATAGTGAAAATGGGGCCGGGTTAGCCGCACCACAAATTGGCATTTCTAAAAAATTTTTAGGGATTAAAGAGAAAGGAAAAGTAAAAATTTTGATAAACCCAAAATTGGAAAAAATTTGGGGGGAAAAAGTTTATCCAAAAATTCAGGACGAAGATGGCGGCGAGAGTGATTTTTTGGAGGGTTGCTTATCTTTTCCTGATTTATACGGCACTGTTAAAAGATATTTAAAAATAGAAGCGAGCTGGGAAGAGATAGATTTTAGAAATAAGAAATTAGAGAAGAGAAGGGGAATTTTAGAGGGATTTGGAGCGATTGTGTGGCAGCATGAAAATGATCATTTAGAGGGAATTTTATTTGTAGATCATGTGAAAGAAGAGGGGGGGAAATTTTATTTTTGGAAAGATAAAGAAAAGATATTGATGAGTGTGGATGAGGTGTTAAAAAGGGAAAAATAATGTAAAATTTAATACATAATGAATAACAAAATATATGCCTTTATTGATAGTCAAAATTTGAATTTAGGAATAATTGACCAAGGGTGGAAATTAGATTTTAAAAGATTTCGGATTTATTTAAAAGAAAAGTATGGAGTGGAAAAGGCATTTTTATTTATTGGTTATATTCCTGAAAATCAACCACTTTATGGTTTTTTGAAAAAGTCAGGATATAAACTTGTTTTCAAACCAACAATAATGGATGATAAGGGAAAGGCTAAAGGAAATGTTGATGCTGAATTAGTGTTGTATTCGGTTAGAATTGAATATGAAAACTATAGTAAAGCGGTGATTGTTTCCGGGGATGGAGATTTTCAATGCTTGGTCAAATATTTAGCGAAAGAAAAGAAATTGTTGAGAGTAATAATTCCCAATCAAAGAAAATATTCAAAATTATTCTCTGAATATAGGAAATATTTGTCTTTCATGAACGATCTAAGAAAAAAGTTGGAGTATAAGAAACTTGAATAGGAGACCAAAAAAATGGGAGTGTTGCTTGCAGTATTCCTCTGCAACCTTCCCTCCCTGGTGATTGGATTATTTTATCAATAATTTGCCGATTTTGTCAAGATAGTTTTGAGCGTCGGTGTTGGTGGGGGCGATTTTTAGGGTAATTTCAAAATCTTTTTTAGCTTGGGCATAATTTTTATCGGTAAAATAAATTTTACCTAAAGCAAAGGCAGCATAGTCGTAATTTGATTTGAGATTTAAAGCATGTTGATAATTTTTGATGGCGTCGTCTTTTTGCGAGGCGGCTTCGTAGAATTCACCTAAAAGATAAAAAACTTTGGCATCGGTAGGGGCAAGACGAGAACATTTTTCGAGAGCATCAATGGCATAGGCAAAATATTGAGGATTTTTTAAGGAAATAAGAGAAAAAACTTGGGCCCTTTCTTTCCAGAGATTAGTATCAGTAGGAGAGAGCGAGAGAGCTTTATTAGAATAACTAATAGCGTTTTGAGTTTGATCTAATTTGGCGGCGATAAGTGAAGCATGACTATAATAGTTGGCTTCTGAAGAATTGAGATAAATGGCAAAATTAATATAGTTTTGAGAGTCAGAATATTGTTGACGATCCGAGGAAATAAGCGATTGGTTGTAGGCAATATCAGCAAGAAGAAAAGAAATATTTTTAATTAAGAGAAATAGAAAAATAATTATCAAAGGAAAAATAAATAATTTATTTTTGGGCTTTAAATCCGCCTTCGCGGGAAGCTTTAGCGAGACGAGGGCTGGGAGAAGGAAAAAAAATAGGGATGTAATTACAACCGAAAAACCGGCAGAATTAGTGATTAAAATAGAAATAAAAGCGGCAAAAGTAACGGGATAATTAATAGTTAAGACGAGAATAGAAATGATTAAAAATAAGTAGGCGATAAAACCTAGAGTGCCGGTAGTGGCCAGGTAATTCAAATATTCGTTATGAGCTTTGTTATAAAGAAAATCCCATTCGGAGGTAAGATTGTGGGAAGCGGGACGAGTCCAATAATAGGAGTAAGCAAAGGTCTCAGGACCGGTGCCAAAGAGAGGGAAACGCTGCCATAATTCAATAGAACCTTGCCAAACGATTTTACGGATATCGCTACTAGAAGTGATATTTAGAGTACTATTCTGATCTGTTGAGGGAGAAACTTGAGGAGGGAATAAATAATCTTTAATGGGATTGGCGATAATTAGAGAAGTAGATAAGAAGATAAGTAGTGGGAGAATAAAAACTTTGAAATTAGTTTTTTGAAAAAATTTTAAGATAAAATAAATTCCTAAAGAAATAATAGCGGCGATGATACCGGATTTAGATTTAGTAAAGAGAAGAGCCACATAAAGAATAATTACTAATGACGAATTACTAATTATTAATAAATATTTTTTAGAATTTAATAATTGATTAACAGCGAAGGGCAGAAGAATACAGAGATAAGCGGCCAGCCAGTTGGGCTGGCCGAGGGTGGAAAAGACTCGAGATTGAACATCTTGAACCCAAATATTTTTATCGATACCAAAATGTTCGAGAATGGCATAAATAGAAACGAGAAGACCAGAAAAGAGAAAAATTTTAATTAATTTCTTGATAAATTGGGGACGATTATATTGAATAAGGACAAAATAAAGGCAAATATAGCAAAATAGAGAAAGTAAGCCGCCGTTAAGGCGGGAATAATAGCCAAAAATAGAGGTGTGAACATTGATGGAAAAGAAAGTAGAAATTAGTTGAGTAGAGAAGAAGATAAGTAGAGGAATAGTTAATTTATTTTTTGAAAACAAAATAGTTTTTCCCCGAAGCCAATTTAAGAAGTGAAAAAATATGATTAAAATAGTGAGAGTATAGACAAGATACATTTTGGGAACCTCAAAAAGTTCTGAAGTATAGGAAGAAAATAGAATAGGGGTCAAAAAAAAGAGAAGCAGATATAAAAATTCGATAACGGCGCTCACGTGTTTATTTTACCAGCAATTGCTATACTGATGGGGTGAAATGGTGGAGTAAATTTTTGAAAAATTTTTATTGGGAAATGGGAGTCGATTTAGGGAGCAATAATATTAAAATTTATTTAAAAAATAAAGGAGTAATTGTGGATGAGCCGGCAATGATTGCCAGATTAAAGAGAAAGAAAAATGGAATTCAAAAATTATTAGTTTATGGGCAAAAAGCTAAGGAAATGGTGAATCGGGAACCAAAACAAATCGAGGTAGTGGCGCCAATTTATCGGGGAACTGTGGCTGATTTAGTAACGGCTGAGGCTTTAGTGGCCTATTTTGTAAAGATGGCAAATGAAATTCCGAGTGGCTATCCAAAAATTCTAAAACCGAAGGTGATAGTGGGAGTGCCAGGAACAATTAGTGATGTGCAAAAAAGGGCTTTTAAAAGTATTTTTACTAAAGTGGGAATGGCAAAGGTGATTTTAGTGGAAAGTGGAGTTTTGGGAGTTTTAGGTAGTGGTTTTAAGTTGGAAGAAAGTAATGGAGTGTTATTTTTGGATATTGGGGGAGGAAAGAGTGAAATTAGTTTAGTATCAATGGGGGGGGTGGTAATTAGTCGAAGTTTAGAAACAGGGGGAAATGATTTTGATGAGTCGATTATTAACTATGTTAAAATGAAATATGGCCTGTTAATAGGTAAAAATACCGCAGAGAAAGTTAAGGTAGAAATGGGGGGAGTAATTCGAGGTAGAGATTTGGAAAATAATTTACCAAAAAGTATTCGGCTGAGAGGGGAAGAAATTAAAGAGGCAACGGCACTAAATGTAAAAAGAATTGTCAATTTGGTGAAAATGGTGTTGGATGAAATGCCAACAGAAATGACGGATGAAGTTTTAAGAAAGGGAATAATTATGTCGGGGGGAGCTTCTTTGTTTCCAGGAATTGATAAAGCAATTGAAGAAGAAATAAAAATAAATGCGATAGTGGTGAATAATCCAAATTTGGGAGTGGTTAAGGGAATGGGGGAGTTATGGGAAAACGAAGCTTGGCTAGAAAGAATAAAGTTAATTTCAAATTTTAACTAATGAAATATTGGTGGCTAAAAGCAGCTTTAGTTTTGAGTTTTGGAATTTTATTAGTGACGGTAATGAAATTAAATTTAATTAAAGGATCATATTATCGAGATTTGGCATTAAACAATAAAATCACTAAAAAAATAATTCCGTCGGCAAGAGGGGAAATATTGGATCGAAAAGGCAGAACAATAGCGGAAAATGTTGATTTTGATGGGGTGATAAAAAGGTTTTATCCTTACGGAATTTCAACCTCTGATTTGACGGGATATTTGGGTAGTGTCAATCAAGACGAATTGAAAAATGGGAAGTGTGGCAAAGATTTAAATAACCAAAGTATTGTGGGAAGAGCAGGAATTGAAGATACTTTAGACTGTGAATTAATGGGAAGTGACGGTTATAAACTAATAGAGGTGGACGCTAAAGGTAAGAGCACTCGGGATTTAGGCCAAATGGATCCAATTAAAGGTAGAGATGTTATTTTGAGTATTGATGCTTATTGGCAGGATAAAATCTATAAAATGTTAGAGGGGAAAAAAGCGGTAGTAATAATGAGTGAACCAAGTACGGGGAAAATTTTAGCAATGGTTAGCTCGCCAAGTTATGATGCGAATAATTTCACCTATAGTTACGATAAAGATACGATTAAATCGTATTTGGAAGATACCAAAAATTTACCAATGTTAAACCGGGCAATTGCGGCGAAATATCATCCAGGAAGTGTGTTTAAACCGATTGAAGCTTTGGGAGGATTAGAAGAGGGAATTATAAATGAAGAAAGTACTTATGAGGATACAGGAATTATAAAAATAGGAGATTATTCTTTTAGCAATTGGCTTTGGACTAGAAATGGTAGTACCGATGGAATGGTAGATGTAGTTAAAGCCTTAAAAAGATCAAATGACATTTTCTTTTACAAACTAGGAGGGGATATGGGAGTAGACAGAATTAAAACTTGGGCGATGAAATTTGGTTTAGGGGAGACAACAGGAATAGAATTGCCGGGAGAAATTAGTGGTTTAATTCCCGATGATCAATGGAAAAGAGATAATGTGGGAGATAGATGGTACTTGGGAGATACTTACCATTTAGCTATAGGACAGGGTGATTTGAATGTGACACCACTACAGATTAATCAAGAAACTAATATTGTGGCGACAGGAGGACAAAAATGTCAAATGACTTTGTTAAGAGACAAAAAAGTGACGTGTACCACAGTGACAGCAAAAAATATAAATTGGCAATTAGTAAAAGAAGGGATGAAAGAGGCGTGTAAAAGCGGAGGAACGGCGTGGCCTTTATTTAATTTTAAAACTTCAATTGCCTGTAAAACTGGGACAGCGGAGTTGGGAGATGGTACTAACGATACCCACGCTTGGTTAACGGCTTTTGCGCCGTCGGATAATCCACAGATATCAATTACAGTGCTGGTAGAGAGAGGAGGCGAAGGAAGTGATGTGGCGGCGCCGATTGTGGGGGATATTTTAAAAGAATGGTTTAACGAACCAAATACGATAGTGCCAAGATATACGACTGTTATTGATCAGGTAGGGGACTAATGATAAAGATTGCGATAGTGGGGAGTAGATATATGAGTGATTATGGGAAAGAAGTTATAAATAAATTACTAATTACGAATTACGAATTACGAATTAAAAACCTAGAAATAGTGACAATTAAAGTGATGGGATGTAATGGAGAGGTGATTAGAAAATGCCGGGAATTTAGTTTAAAATGTAAAATTTTTGAAGGGGAAAATTTTCAAAAATTAAATGAAGAGGTGGCTAATTATGCCGATGTTTTAGTAATAATTGAGGGTGGGGAAAAAAGCGGGACAATTTTATTGGCGGATAAATTTGTGGAAAAAAGCAAAAATGTTTACTGTGTGCCGGGAAGAATTACAGATAAAGGCAGTTATGCGACTAATTGGCTGATAAAACAGGGAGCAATACCATTAGTAGATTTGGATGACTTGACAGAGGTATTACAATAGATGACAATGGACGAAGTTTAGAAAAAGAAAATTCTAAAGCCTAAAATCTAAAAATAATAAAAAATATAAATGAATAAAAGATTATTAATAGTCGAGTCACCAACCAAAGCGAGGACAATTTCCAAATATTTAGGAAACGATTATGAGGTGATGGCAACGGTGGGACATTTTCGGGATTTACCCAAAAATAAAATGGGAGTGGATTTAAAGGACTTTACAGTGGAATATGTGATTGATCCGAAAAAAAGAGATGTAGTGGCTCAGTTAGGAAAACTTTCAGTTGAGGCTAATGAAATATTTTTAGCCTCTGATCCTGATCGAGAAGGGGAAGCAATTGCTTGGCATGTACGGTGGTTATTAACTGAGGGTCAAAAGAAAAAAGTTGATCCGAAAAAAATTTCTCGGGTGTCTTTTCATGAAATCACTAAAGAGGCAGTGGAAGAGGCTTTAACTAAGGCAACCCAGATTGATATGGATCTGGTTAACGCCCAGCAAGGGCGAAGAGTTTTAGATAGAGTCGTAGGATATTCGTTATCGCCGGTGTTATGGAAAAAAGTGAGACGAGGTTTATCGGCTGGACGGGTGCAGTCGGTGGCGGTGAGACTAATTTGTGAAAGAGAAATGGAACGGGAAGCTTTTAAAAAAGAAAAATATTTTCGAATTAATGCTGATTTTATAAAAGGGGAAAAATTTGAGGCAGAGTTACAAAAAGTTGAGGGTAAGAACTTTATTGAAAGTACTAAGATTAAATTATTTGATGGGGAGTACACTTATTCGAAGTCGTTATTTAATACCCAAGAACAGGCAGAAAGTTTTGTAAAAAATCTAGATGAAGAGTTTACGGTAATTAAAGTCAGTGGGAGGGAATCGAGTAAATCACCGGTACCAGCGTTTACAACTTCGAAACTACAGCAAGCAGCCGCCAGGCATTTTGGGTGGTCTGGGAAACAAACGATGAGTTTGGCACAAAGATTATACGAACAGGGTTTGATTACCTATCACCGAACGGACGCAGTTTATTTGTCAGATAAGGCGATTATTGAATTTAGACAATATATTGGGAAAACTTTTGGTGACAGTTATTTATCACCTAAAGTTAGGGTCTATAAAAATACTTCCAAAAACGCTCAGGAGGCTCACGAGGCGATCAGACCAACTAAGGTGGAAGTGGTGGAACCGCAAAATTTGGATAGTAAAGAACTAAAACTTTATCAAATGATTTGGCGAAGAGCAGTGGCGACTCAGGCAGCGGCAGCCAGATTGGAAAGCAATAGTGTCGATTTGGAAAACAAAGAGGCAATGTTTAGAGCCAGTGGATTAAGAGTAGTTTTTGATGGATTTTACCGAATTTCAGGTGAAAAACATGAAGATCAATTATTGCCGGAGTTAAAAGAGGGTGAAAAAATTAAGGCCAAAAAAGTGACCTTTAATGAAACGGAAACGGCGCCAATGCCACGATATTCTGAAGCGTCGTTGGTGGCCTCTTTGGAAAAACAGGGAATTGGTCGGCCGTCAACTTATGCGCCAATTATTACGACAATTATTGCTAGACAATACGTTGAAAGAGAAGAAGGCCGTTTTAAACCGACTAGTTTAGGAATGGCAGCCAATGAATTTTTAACGAAAAATTTCCCGGATGTTTTGTCGTTGCCTTTTACGGCCGGGATGGAGGAAAATTTGGATGAAGTGGCTTTGGGAAAGGTAGATTGGCGAGAAATGATGAAGGATTTTTGGAAAAAATTTGAGGTAGAAATTAAAGGAGTGGAGGCAAATGCGGAAAGAGTGAAAGTGGAAGTGGAAAAGACTGGGGAGAAATGTCCGGAGTGCAAAGAAGGGGATTTGGTAATTAGAGTGGGAAAATTCGGAAAATTTGTATCGTGTTCACGATTTCCAGAGTGTAAATATACGGCGCCGTTAAAAGAAATGGCTGATTTTTTATGTCCTTTATGCGGAGGACAGGGGGTAATTAGAAAAACTAAGTCAGGTAAAAAGTTTTTTGGCTGCAGCAACTACCCGACTTGTAAGTGGGCGAGTTGGAAAAAACCATAAAAATTAAGAGTGATTGTTAAAATTATTGTTATTTCGATATCTAGTGCCAGAGCGACGATCGACTGTTTCACCTAGACTTTCACCACCAGGATTTTTTTGAAGACGTTTAGGGGTTCTGGGAAGAGGAGGCAGGTTTTGAAGCTCTGCTTCGATTCTGATTTGACGTTGAGCTGGAGTTTCATTAAGAGGAATTGTTTCGGGCATAGAATTATTTTATTTTAACTTTACGGGTTTGGACAGGGGAATCGAGCTTAACGTCGCCCAGAAGGGCGTTGGTGAAGGCAATACTCATATCTAAGTTAGTTCTTTTATCACTGTGGAAGAAAACTGGTTTTTCAGTCATATGTTTTTTAATAAATAAATTTATAAGCTAGTGCTAAGATCTAAACCAGAAACGCTTTTTTCAGCCATTTTATTAGCAAGGGCATCAAAAAAAGTATCGTTCATACTAGCAAGGGCTTCGTCTTCGTGGTTTAAATTTGTCAGTTTGATTGTTGTTTCTACCTCAGGTTCAGCCTTTCTTTGCTGTAACATTTCCGCAAATTGAGTTGGTTTAATAACTTTTTCTGGTTTATATCCTATATTTTGTTCTCTCATATGTTTTAAATTTAATAATGTTTAACTAATATAAATATAGGCTAGTCTTATAATAGTTGTCAAGAGGCAAATTAAACTTAAATCCCCGACGAATACTGGGGTGAAAATAATATATGGACTTACCTTGATTTAACGCAATCGGCGCTACCGGGTCTGATACGATCAATAATACAAAGTTTTCTGACTTCTGGACCACAGACACATTCACTTGTTTTTTTAGCTATAGGTATTTCTGATTCAACTAAACCTCCGGGAATTTTCGATATAACCATCTCTGAATTATTCTTTGCCATAAGAGGATTATATTGATGGTGAGATATCTAATTCAATACCTGTAATTAAAATAGCAAAATTGATATCATTAAAAACAGTGGGGAAAATTATTTCTTCTTTCCCCAACGTTCTTGGGAAGTATGAATCAGCTTATCACGGCCTTGGTTTTTACAGGATAAAGGAGGCAGAGTGGCAGCGTAAAAGGGATTTTGGGTTTCGGAATCAATACTGAGTTTACAAATTATTTGGTATTTACCAATTTTTACTAGATCTTCGGGAGGGAATTTGGGCCCAAATTCTTTAGCTAATAAATAAGCATCTTGGTTGCCAACGACAAAGGACATAAGAGAACCGACGTTGCCAAAAAGGGCGTCTTGAATGGGACGATCTAATTGAGCCATATATTGGTTGGCAACAATGAGATTTAACCTAAATTTACGGGCTTCTGAGAGAATTTTAATGAAAGCTTCGGTGGCAAAGTTTTGAAATTCATCAACGTAAAGGTAAAAATCAGAACGCTCGGACTCGTCTTGAAAAACCCGGTTCATGGCGGAGAGCTGAATTTGGGTAATCAACATGGCGCCGAGGAGAGCGGAATTGTCTTCACCCAATTTTCCAGTGGATAAATCGGCAATTAAGATCTTTTTTTGGTTCATAATATCGTCAATACGGATTTTAGATTTGGGGTGAGCGATGGTGTTTCTGATGTTAGTTGAGGATAAAAATTGACCAACTTTATTTAAAATTGGGGCAACGGCTTCGTTTTGAAATTTATCGTCCATGCGGTCGAACTCGTTTCGCCAAAAGTTGATTAAAGTGGGGTTTTTTAGACCGGCAACAACTTTATCGCGATAAACTTTATTGGTTAAAATCTCGACAATATGGGTTAAATCAGAACCGGGAGTATTAACTAAAGTTAAAACGGCATTACGCAAAATGTGTTCCAAACGGGGCCCCCAGGAAACGTTGCCGTAGAGTTTTTTAAAAATAGAGATGACGCCAGAGGCGACCAGTTCTTTTTGAGAATCATTTTCCGCTTCCAAAACATTGAGAGGATAGACATATTCAGGATCGGCGGGATTAAAGTAGCAGCAATCGTTGATACGAGAGGCGGGAATGTAGTCGAGAATAGTGTTGCAGAGGTCCCCGTGAGGGTCAATTACAGCCACACCACGGCCTTTTCTGATGTCATCGATAGCCATGTTGGCAATAAGGGTGGTTTTACCGGTGCCAGACTTTCCAATAATGTAGGTATGGCGGCGGCGGTCCTCGCCTTCTTTGATGCCGAAAATAGCGTCTTGATTATGAAATTCGGTTTTACCAAAAAAAGTAATTTTGTCGCGGGCCGCTTCATCGAGACCATTTGCCACCGGTAAATTCTCAGGCGGGTCGGCAAAAAGATTTTTACCCCAGGCAATGTTTGGCAGTTTGGTGAGACCGGTGGGGAAATGCCACATAGCGGCTAATTCCTCAACATTAAGAATTTGATTGGAAAGACCGGGTAAAAATTTACGGGCTAAAATGGATTTTTTTAAATTATTTTTAAATAGAAAAGATGGAGAGGAGTTTTTGATGAAATTGCCCCTAGGACTGGTATAAATTCCAAATGAGGAGGCGACGGAACTTAAGAGGGTAGGGTTATTACTGGCTAAATTAATTTGAGTTAAAAGACCAGGGTAGGCAATTTTCGTTTCAAAAACTTGTTTGTCGGGGTGGGGTTGATGGTAGCCTTTTTCTTTGTCGACCACGATGCCGTTTTGAATGACGGAAAGAATGCCGGATTGCCAATTTTTTGGCGGAGCGGATAAAAGAATTTGATAAATGAAGAAATCAGTGTCGGCGTTGGAACGGGCCAAAGGGGAAAGAACAGAAGAAAGGGGATCGGTATCGCGGAAATCACGATTGGTTTTGAGAGGATAAGAGTAAGGGCGAGAAAGAGTTAATTGACTTGTTTTTAAACCCCCTTGCCCTTCGGGCATCCCCCCTTGAAGAAAGGGGGCTAAATAATCTTTGGTAATTTTAGTGATGGCGGTGGGGTATTGGGCGAGAATTTGGGAACGGAAAAATTCGAAAGAGGCAGTGGGAATAGTTACGTAAAAATGAAGTTGGCACTTTTCCAAGACGATTTCCAGGGAGGAGATAGTATCTTTTTTACATAA
>JBAZWK010000027.1:0-11759 GCA_041660365.1 Candidatus Shapirobacteria bacterium
TACTAGAGGTTATGCCGAGAACTTGATTCTCGGTACAGGGTCGAAAGACGGTTTTAGTGATCCTCGTGACCTATTTGGTATAGGCACGGGCTTACTGGATAAAAGCTACTCTGGGGATAACAGGCTGGTCGCATCCGATAGTTCACATTGACGATGCGGTTCGGCACCTCGATGTCGTCTTGGCGCATCCTGGCCCTGAAGAAGGGGCCAAGGGTTGGTCTGTTCGCCCATTAAAGCGCTGCGTTAGATGGGTTCAGAGCGTCGCGAGACAGCTCGGTCTCTATCCGATGTAATCGTTCGTTTCTTGAGGGAATTCGTCTACAGTACGAGAGGACCTAGACGAGGGAACCGCTGGTGTGCCAGTTGTGCCGTCAGGCGCATTGCTGGGTAGCTACGTCCCTATTAGATAACTGCTGAAAGCATCTCAAGCAGGAAACTGACCCCGAGATAAGAAAACGTAGTTCCGTAAGGAACGAGAGATCGCCGGGAGACTACCGGTTAATACTCTGCGTGTGGAAGATCCGTAAGGATTTAAGCTAAGCAGTGGAAAGATCAAAGAAATTCTTAATATCTACAGCTTTTAGTCTCGATGTACTTCGGGATTAGAAGCTGATTAGGCAACTCAATTTAGAGGCTAAGATAAAATAATTTAGATAAATAGTTAATTAGATTAAAAGATAATTAGTTATTTTTTAAAAATTATAAAAATTTAAAATATAAAATTTACTTTTTGAGTCTCGGTCGTTTGAGCGAGGTGGCTCCACCTTTTCCCATTCCGAACAGAGAAGTGAAACGCCTCAGCGCCGACAATAGTCTTTCCGAAAGGAACCTTGAAGATAGGTCGCGGCCGGGACTGAGAAAGTAAGTTCAATAGATTGTTAAAACGAAAAAAATCCTAAAGTCTAAAGCATAAAGTCTAAATAAAATAATCCCCGGTTTGGGGATTTTTTATTGACAATATATATAAATGTGTATATAATATATTCATTATGACAATTGATATAGTTGATAATGGTGTTCCATATAATATTTCTGAGGGAAAATTTTTATGTTTAGATGGAGGTAAGAATGGAAGATATATTCTAAAGTCGTTGCCTATTGGAGAGGGAATCGCTGTATATCAAGAACCTAAGTTTTTTGGTGGGCCATATGACGACGTAGACGATAATAGATACTTCACTAGAGAAGAAATGGCGAATGGTTTTACTGAAGGAAATGAACCACCAACACCCACTTATAAAATTAATGCGGGAAGCACCAATGTGTTGCTTGGTAAAATTATCCACGGAAATTAGTTTGATAAAGTAACTTGATATAGGTTTAGACATTCAAGAATTTAAAGCATTTTTGTGGTTAATAATATTAGATTTAATTTGAAAAATATTTGTGATATATTGAACTAATATGGAAAAAGTAAACAAAAGTTTTGTTGGTTTTGATGGTTTAAAAAATGAAAATAAAGGATTAGTATTGCCAATAACAGAAATGGTGAAGAGAGCTGTTGGAGCAGTAAAAGAAATTGGTCGAAGAGCAAAAAAACGCTAAATAATCTCTATAGTTGTGTTATACTAGCCAAGTATTAATTAGTTATTTGTTTATTTGGGGTAACCAATCCCTCGAGTAAACTCCACTAAAAAGGAGTTTTTTTTATAAAATATGGCTAAAAAAGTTAAAGTCTCAAAAAAGAAGACATCAGGTCCAATGACGATGGAGGATTTGTTGAAATTAGAGGGAGTGGCAGTGGCTGGTTTGAAAAAAGGTCAAGAAATAAAAGGTAAAATTACGGCGATTAAAAATAAATCAATTTTTATTGATATTGGCGGTAAAACTGACGCGGTGGTGATGGGAAAAGAGTATGAATCAGTGAAAGATTATGTGACTGATTTAAAATTAGGCGATGAAATCGAAGTTCAAGTAAAACAACCAGAAAACGATAAAGGACAAATTTTAGTCTCGATTAGAGGCGCAGCTTCCGGTTATGGCTGGAATTATTTTACTGAAAAAGAGAAGAGCGGCGGAGAAGTAAGCGTGTTTGGAAAAGAGTTAAATCGAGGCGGAATTGTAGTGATTGCCCCATTCGGTTTCTTTGGATTTATTCCCGGTTCCCAAATTGGGGGTAAATACGATGTTGATCCGGAGAAATTGTTAGGTAAAAAAATTAAAGCCAAGGTTTTGGAAGTGGATCAATCTAAAAATAGATTGGTATTTTCCGAGAGATTAGTGTCTGAACCAAACAAAGTTGGCGAAGAAACAGTGGCCATTGAAAATCTAAATTTGGGTGATGTTTTTGAGGCCGAAGTGGTCAGAGTTGAGCCCTTTGGTATTTTTGTAAAAGTAGAAGAAAGCTATGACGGGAAACCAATGAAATTGGAAGGTTTAGTTCATATTTCGGAAATTTCCTGGGAAAAAGTTAATGATGTTTTGGGGATGTTTAAGCCTAAAGATAAGATAAAAGTAAAATTGGTCAATAAATCTGAAGGCCGATTGCAGTTTTCAGTGAAGAGATTACAAGAAGATCCATGGGAAAAGATTGAAGCTAAATACCCCAAAGATAAGGAATTCGATGGAGAAGTGGTCAAAATTGCTAACTTTGGCGCTTTGGTTAGATTGGAAGCTGGAATTGAAGGTTTGATCCATGTGTCCAAATTAGCTGGAGTGGTGTTGAAAGAAGGCGAAAAGGTTCAAATTTACATTGAATCTATAGATGTGGCCAAGAGAAAAGTAAGCTTAGGATTAGTAAATACTGATAAAAATCAGGTAATTTATAAATAGGTTTAAACCCCTCTCGGCTTACAGCCGAATCTCCCCTTGACAGGGGCGACTAAAAAAAATATAAAACCCGCTTCGAAAGAGGCGGGTAAAACTTTTTTGGTGTGATATAATGCGATATATGGCAGAAACAAAAGAATGTCCAAAATCTCAATTAGAACCAATTTTGAGAATGGATGGAAGTTGTACGGGAATGGTTAATATTGATGGAAAAGAAATACTTTGTAGTAAAAATTGTTATGCAGCAGAAGTAATGAGAAAAAGACAGGAGCAAAAGGCAGGTATATCATTGAGAGAGGTAGTAAACTAAATAAATTTGGTATAATTTGATATGCCAAAAAAAATAATCGAAAAACAAATGGAAAACGGGGAGTTGAGTTATGACACTAAAACCCTAATAACAGTTATTACCCTAGTTACGGTGTATCCAGTGGGTTTAATTTTAATGTTTGCTTGGATGAAGTGGAATAAATGGCTAAAGATTTTGATAGCTTTTCCAGTAATTTTAATTTTATTAGTGCCAATATGTTTGTTTTTGGGATTAATAATTGGAGGGATAAGTTTGATGGGGAGACCAGAGACAAGGAATACTTTTGAAACAATGAGGGAGACCATTAGACAAGAAATGATGATTAGTCCGACGGGTGTAGTAACGCCGACGATTGGAGTAGTAAAGAAATAATTTTGTCTAATAACAGGCAATAAAATAGGGTGACTTCATGAGAGGCGTTTAAACGAACAAAAAAAGGAAAGCCTAAACATCTAAAGCCTAAAAAAGAAAATTTAAAATCAAAACCCCCTTTAATTCCCCCTTGATGAAGGGGGACTATAAATTGGTAGAATAAGGAATGAAAAAGGTTTTAGAGAGCATATTTGTTTGTTCAAACTGTGGCAACGAATTTTCTAAATGGGCAGGGCAGTGCAGTGCCTGTCATGAATGGAATACATTAAAAGAAATTACGAATTCGAAATTACGAATTACGAATTCAGGAAAAAGACAAAGAAAAACAACTGAAGTAAAAAATTTGGATGGAGTTAAAAGTGATGATAAAAGTAATGTAAGTATCTTTTCGACGAACATTAAGGAGTTTGACAGAGTTTTGGGTAAGGGAATTGTTCGGGGTCAAGTGATTCTATTTGCGGGGGAACCGGGGATTGGCAAGAGCACTTTATTGACACAATTAATTGGAAAGATAGGTGGATTATATGTGGCCGGGGAAGAGACGGCTGAGCAAATATTACTACGGGTGGAACGTTTAGGTTTAGAGAAGAAAAAATTCGATATCTTAGAAACAAATGTGGTCGAGGAAATTGGGTCGGTAATGGAGCGAACAAATAATGTGTTCAAAATAGTAGTGGTGGACAGTATTCAGATGATGATGAGCGAAAATATGGCGGCAACGCCAGGGAGCATTAGCCAAATTAGGGAATCAACTTTTCGACTAGTAGAAATGGCAAAGAAAAGTGGGGCGGCAATTTTTATTGTAGGTCACGTGACTAAAGAAGGGGAAATTGCCGGACCAAAAATGTTGGAGCACATGGTGGACACGGTTTTATATTTTGAGGGAGAGAGAGACGGAGAACTGAGAATTTTGCGGGTGAACAAAAATCGTTTTGGACCGACGGATGAAGTGGGGGTTTTTAAAATGGAAGAAAAGGGCTTGAGGGAAATTTCTTCAGAAGAGGTGAGTCTAATTGATAGTAAAGTGTCTCAAATTGGGTCAACTATTAGCATGGTGATGGAAGGGACCAGACCGTTACTGGTAGAAATCCAAGCATTAGTGACGGAAAGTTTTTCGCAAATGCCAAAAAGAATTTTTTCAGGAATAGATTTTAATCGAGGACAGTTGTTGGTGGCGGTGGCGCAAAAAGTTTTGGGGATACCATTATATAAGGAGGATATTTTTGTGGCGGTGTCGGGGGGGATAAAAATTTCTGATCCGGGGGTGGACTTGGCAGTAATTGGAGCGATTTATTCAAGTTATAAAAATAAAATATTAATAGGAAAGGGCGGAAATGGAGAAATAAAATTAAAGGGCGGAAATGGAGAAATAAAATTAAAGGGCGGATATGGAGAAATAAAATTAAAGGGCGGATATGGAGAAATAAAATTAAAGGGCGGATATGGGAATCCGCCCGTACTGATAGGAGAAGTATCGTTATTGGGTCAAGTGAGAAAAGTGAAAATGGCCGAAAAACGGGCAAAAGAAGTAAAAAGTTTGGGGAGAGAAATGTTGATTATAAATAATATTAGAGAACTGAAGGAAAGGGTTTAATTAAGTAAAAATTGTATTTTTAGAGGTTTTTGTTATAGAATTGCTTGGCTTTAAGTTAAAAGAATTTACAAAAAATGCCGATAAATAGCAGTTTTGTTGATGGTGTATATACAAGTAGGGGAAGTAATGAGGGTTCTAAATCTGGATTTGGTGGAGTAAAAAGGACGACAGAGGAAATAATAATTGGAGTGAGCAGGAAGAGAACAAATTTAGAATTGTGTGAACTTTACAAATTACCTAAAGGAATTGAATGCAGTTTCAGAACAAATAGACATGGAATTGTGTTTTGTAGCGGAAATAAAGAAAGTTGTCCTTTAAAGAAGTAGATTTTAATTACTAACAAGTTATCCACATAGAGTTGAAAAGGGGGATTTTAAGTATAAATTGAAGCTAAGATGAGAGTAATAAAAAAATATAGGTTATGGTGTTTTTGGAGAGTAAATTAATATAGGCTATAGACAAGGAAAAAAAGCGGTGTTAAAGTTAATCAATGTTGAAGAACTGGTGGAAGAAGCTACAGAAAAAAGATAAGTGGGCGGAGACTCAGATTAAGGGGATGGCAAAGTTGGGCGGGAAGTTGATTATTATGTAGGTTCGAAAACAGAGAGAAAATTGAGTATCACTCCGATGCTCAACTAAAGTTTCGATCGGAGTCTTGTTTTTAGGCAAAATTTCGTCACCCGAGGGGTTTGAAATTTTACCTAAAAAAAAGAAAAGAAACAACTTTATCGATATTCTCAAAGCAGGTGGAACACGAATATTGTTGTTTCTTCATCTCTAAAATAGGGCAAGCGAGATAAAAAATCAAGCCCGGTAGAATAGGTGAAAAATGCCTATTTTAAAGCTAGTTTTATCTCTGGTATTGGTCGATATTAGTGTTGAGAGCGGTAGGAGGGGGCAGGTCCACCGCTTTCAATAGTGATATTGACATTAGTTTGACATTGAAGTGGCTTTTTTATACAATAGAGCATTCCCCGTGTGAAGTAGTGCGTTTTTTTATAATTTTTCCTATGTATGCCAAGAAAATCAATTAAAGCCGAAGAGGTTATGCCGGTGTTAAAAACACCAGAAATTATAGTTTCTGAAGTTAAAGAAACAGGAGCAGTTAAGGCGGAAGATAACAATCGAGTAATGATTGTGAAAAAGATTGTAGAAGTGAATAAAGAAATGGCCGAAAAACAGGTAATAATAAATAAACCAATTATTGAAAAGACAGAAAATCCAATGCGTTTGGAGATGATTACTGGGGTTTTGGAGATTATGCAAGATGGTCAAGGTTTTGTCAGACCAAAATTTAACCCAGGGCCACGAGATGCCGTGATCGCCTCGATGCAAATTAGACGATATGGATTGAGAGTGGGCGACATGGTAACAGGGGTGGCCAAGGCGCCAAAAGATAACGAAAAATATTGGGGTTTAGTCAGAATTGATAAGATCAATGGTTTGGAACTGGCAGCGGCGCAAAGAAGACCGGAATTTAAAGATTTGGTGCCAATTTATCCTATAAAACAGGTAAAATTGGAATTTGATGCCAAAGTATTTTCGACAAGAATAATGGATATTTTTTGCCCGATTGGTTTTGGTCAAAGAGGGATGATTGTGTCACCACCAAAAGCGGGAAAAACAACTTTATTGAAAGAGATTGCGGCCGGAGTATCAGCAAATTATCCGGAAGTTCATTTGATGGCAGTACTTGTCGGAGAAAGACCGGAAGAAGTGACCGATATGCAGAGATTTATCAAAGGGGAAGTGATTGCGTCTTCTTTTGATCAAAAGCCAGAAGAACAAACTAGAGCAGCAGAAATTGCCATAGAACGGGCAAAAAGATTAGTAGAAATGGGAAAAGACGTGTTTATGGTGTTTGATTCCATTACTCGTTTGGCTCGAGCTTACAATTTGGCTATTCCCACTTCGGGAAGAACATTATCGGGAGGTTTTGATCCAGCGGCTTTGTACCCATCAAAAAAGTTTTTTGGCGCAGCCAGAAAAATTGAAAACGGCGGCTCACTGACAATTATTGGAACAGCGTTGGTGGATACCGGTTCAAAAATGGATGAACTGATTTTTGAAGAATTCAAAGGTACAGGAAATATGGAGCTGAGACTGGAAAGAAAATTGGCTGATAGAAGAATTTTTCCAGCTTTTGATGTATTGAAATCAGGAACTAGAAAAGAAGATTTATTATTAACGTCAGAAACTTTGGGAAAAGTGATGGCGATGAGAAGAATGTTTGATGCGGTTGGTGGCGGAGAAAGAGATGAAACTACGGAATTAATTATTGGTCAAATGAGTAAAACAGATAATAACGAGGATTTTTTGAAAAAAGTAGGAAAGAAGTAAAAAAATTACGAATTACTAATTACGAATTACGAATTAAAAAATAATAAAGTACTAAAATTAAGAAATAATGAGGAAAATAATTGAATCAATGAGAGAACTTCTGGAAAATGAAGCTAAGTTAATAAAGCAGTTTTTGGGATTGCAAGGACGTTTTTGGACAGAAATTGGGTCATTGCTTTTAGGTTGGGTGGGGGTGTTAAAAGATGGAGTATCAAAATTGATGTATAAACAAAGGGGTCGTTTTTCCCAAAGTTTTGTGAGTGTTAGTTTGGCTTTGTTGTGTTTTGGAGTGATTGTTTTTTCAGGACAACTTGAAGATTTGATTAGAAGGAAAGAGAATACAGAAAATGGGGGAAGTAATTATTTAATATTAGCAGCGGATAGTGGTCAGGGAGGAGTAGAAACTTTAATTTCTAATTTACCTAAGGGAGAAATTACTGAATATCGGGTTCAGAATGGAGACACAGTATCGAGTATTGCCCTAAAGTTTGGGGTAAGTATTGATACTATTTTGTGGGAAAATAATTTAAAATCAGTGGAGGCGATTAAGGTGCAGCAAATTTTGAGAATTTTGCCAGTGACTGGAGTGAGACATATTGTGAAACGAGGAGAAACAATTTACAGTATCGCCAAAAATTACGGGGTGGATGCCCAGGCAATCATCGATTACCCTTTTAATACGTTTAGTAACGATGAAACTTTCTCTTTGACGGCAGGACAGGAACTAATTGTACCAGATGGTATTAAGCCAAATGTGATAATTACCGGAACGAGAGAAATTGCAAAGACAGTGGCACCGATTCCAGGAGTGGTGGGGGAAGGGAAATTTATTTGGCCGACAAATGGAATAATTACTCAGAAATTCTCTTGGTACCATCCGGCTGTGGATATTGCTAACTCGAGTAATCCACCGATTGTGGCAGCGGCGACAGGAACGGTAATTACGGCTGGTTGGAATGGGGGAGGTTATGGAAATTATGTGGTGATTGACCACGGAAATGGTTATCAGACACTATATGGACATATGTTAAACAATTCGATTTTAGTCAAAGCGGGAGACAAGGTGACCCAGGGACAAAAGATTGGGACTATGGGAAGTACCGGAAGATCAACGGGAACACACTGTCATTTTGAAATTAAAACTACTGGTGGAGGTCACCTTGATCCGTTGACGATGCTCAAATAAAGCCAATTACGAATTTCAAATTACGAATTACGAATTGGAGACAGAAATAAAGAGAAAATTGTGCGGAGAAAAAAGGTTTTTGGGGTTGTTAGTGATGGTGGGTTCTGCTAGTCTATTTTTATGACTAATTTTTTAAAAGTATATCTGAAGATTGTTTTGTGTCTATTGCCGATTTTCTTTTTGCCAGGGGTAAGTGATTCTTTAAATTGGGGAAAAAATTGGGTCTTGATGGCGACAATGATGGTTGGTTTGGTGATTTGGGTAATTGGCTGGTGGAGACAAAAAGAGGGCAAACTAAAAATAAACGGAAGTTTAGGCTGGTTATTGGCGGTGACGCTTTGGGCGACTGGAATTTGGTTTTTTGAAAGCAGTGGGGTCAAAATGAGAACTTTGGCGAATATACCTGGCTTGGGCATGATTTGGGCAATATTAATTTGGGTATTTTTGTGGACTCAGGTTCAAGATAAAGAAGATAAGAGTGAAAAATGGTTGACTTTACCGGTGATAGTGGCGGCGGTAAGTTCGTTGGTAGTTTTTTTGATACCAACAGCGAAAATGCCTATTTATTGGCCAAAAACTAATCCAATTATTAGTATTGATCAAAATTGGTCGATAGTCGGTTCACTTTTAGGTGAAGTGTGGTTGTTGTTTTTTGGAGGTCTAATTTGGGTGAAAAAGTTATTGGATAAAGTAAAAAGCAGAGAAAGTTATATTAAGGAATTATTGGTATCGGCGGTGGTGATTTTAGTGTTATTTTTGGATATTTTTAGGATGGTCAGGTTAGGATGGAATTACTTGGACATGACGAGTTCTTGGACAATTGCGACAGAATCATTAAAAAATAGGGCATTAACTGGGGTTGGAGTGGGAAATTATATGGAGGCTTTTCAATGGTGGAGACCGGCGAGTTTTAATATGACTAAAAATTGGTCAGGAGTGTTTAATTTGGGAGCTAATGGGGCTTTACAGTTATGGACGGAGTTGGGAATTGTGGGCTTATTTTTGGGAATAATGCTGGGGTGGAACTTTTGGAAAAAAATTAGAGGAAGTGAAAGATGGTTGGTTTTAGTCTTGGTTTTGGCGATTATTTTTAGTCCGGTAAATCTAGTGGCTTTAATATTAGTGACCTGGTTTTTGGCCAGAAAAAGTGAAAATCGAGAAGTTAAAGTGGTGTTAAAAGTAGGGGAATCTGGGATGAATGGTGGTCCTTGGATAGTAGGAACAGTGATGATAATGGTAGTAATTTTTGGAACTTATTGGTGGACAAAGATACTACTGGGGGAGATATATATGAGAAATTCTTTAGTGTCGGCGAGTAATAATGACGGCGGGGCAACTTATAATTGGCAAATAAGGGCGATTGGATTAAATGTAAATAATGCCGATTATAGGGAAACTTACTCACAAACCAATTTAGCTTTAGCGACGAGTTTATTAAGTAATAAAGATTTAAGTGATGATCAAAAACAAAAAGCCTCAGTGTTGGTGCAACAGGCGGTGAGTGAGGCTAAATCGGCGGTGGCCTTAGACCCTTTAAATTCGGCTTATTGGTCGAATCTGGCAACTATTTATCAGCAGTTGGTGGGAAGTGTGGATGGGGCGGCTGACTGGAGTTCTCAAGCCTATAGTCAGGCGGTAGCTTTAGATTCGGTTAATCCTTCGTTAAGATTGAGTTATGGAGGTTTATTGTACGCATTGGGAGCTTATGACCAAGCTGATAGATTATTTGATCAAGTAGTCTCTTTGAAATCTGATTTGGCAAATGGTTGGTATAACTGGGCTTATTCTGCTAAAAATTTGAATCAATTGGGCAACGCAGTGTCGAGATTGACCCAAGCAGTAAGTTTGGTACCGACGACTTCTGGTGACTATGAAACAGCGAGTAAGGAACTAGAAACTTGGAAGGCGGAATATGATGCCTCAGTGAAACAACAGGCTGCCCAACAGAAGCAGGCGGAGACCCTGAAGGTGCCCACGGCTTTACCTAGCGGAACTAATAGTAAGGTAGAAGTACCAAATGCTGGTTTAGAACCGCCAACAGGCGAAGTGTTGCCAACAGTGGAACCAACAGTGACTCCGTAAATTAATTACGAATTTCAAATTACGAATTACGAATTAAAAAATCAGTTACGAATTGGTTTTTAGTGTCTTTTGTATTTTGCCGATTATTTTGAGTATTTCAGTTAGGTCATCTAGTAGTGATTGTGATTCTTTAGTTGACAAATACTCTGATTTTTCGAGTAACTTTATCCAATAACTACTTTCTCGAGCCTCTTTATAAGCAATTGACAGTTTGGAGATAAAATCATTTCTGGATTGACTGCCGATAGCTTCTTCAACATTAGCTCCAATTGAAGTACCACTTCTTAATAATTGTTTTGACAAGACAAATTCTTGTTTATTTTGTTTTAAATATTTATAGACTTTAATTATTCTGATGGCAAAATTAAACGATTTTTCTTGAATGACATTTTCTTTCATTCGTAATTTGAAATTCGTAATTGATAATTAATTGACGATCCACCACTTGAAAGTGACATCTTCGGAGAGAGGAGATTGAAAGCCAGCGGTAAAAGAATCTGTGGATTTGGAAAGAAGTTCGAGACTTTGATTTTTGCCGCCAGTGAGAATAGAGAGATAGACCTGAGAGTTGGGAGTTAATTTGGAATTTTTAACAGTAATTTGTTTTTTATTGGAAAAGAGAGTGGCAGTACCAGAGAGGGAATTTGAGTCAGTTTGATTGTTTAATGAGATATTGGGAGAGCTTTCTGGAGCGGCAATTATTGGTGAGGATAAAGTTGAAGCCTGAAGAAGATTACCGTCGAGGATAGGAGTAGTTTTGGGAATTGTAGTAGGAGAAGTGGAAATTTTAATATTATTTTGAGCAATAATTTTTTCAAGGGTGGTTTTTTCAGTCTCGACCTGAGTTTTTTGAGTTGAATCAGAAATTAAGGGAAGAAGTTGATTATAAGTATTGAGAGCGTCAGGAAAAAGACCGGCTTGTTGTTGAAGTTTGGCGAGGTCGTAAAAATTTTGAGCCTTGGTGGGTTCTAGAGAGACGGTGGCGGAAAGGTAATTTAGAGTATCTTGAAGGTCACCTTTGCGAGCGTAGAGGGAGGCAAGTTGACGAGTAAGGTCCGCTGAGGAGGAATTTAATTTTTGAGCCTGTTGATAATCGCTAATGGCGG
>JBAZWK010000028.1:0-10542 GCA_041660365.1 Candidatus Shapirobacteria bacterium
ATTCGATAAATAAAATAAATTTTTCTTAAAATTTATTAACCCCGCTGTTCGGCGGGGTTTTTATTTGCCTTTTTTTGTGTTATTATCGAACAAATCATCGAATCATGTTTTAGTGGTTTTTAAAGCTTCACTTCCATCTTGCGAAGCTGTTATCTTACTGATACAATTCTAAAGCGTTTTTCGATACAATTAATTGTTATTAATTTTCCGCGGAAAGCGGATTTTTTAAAAAAACAAAAAAATATGGCTGACGTCTATAAAAGAAATAAACCCCATGTTAATGTTGGTACTATTGGTCACGTTGATCATGGTAAAACCACTTTAACCGCTGCTATTTGTAAAGTTCAAGGTAATCCTAAATCCTACTCTGATATCGCTAAAGGCGGTACTGTTCGTGATGCGAACAAAATTGTTACTATTGCCATCTCTCACGTTGAATACGAGACTGACAAAAGACACTACGCTCACATTGACTGTCCAGGGCATGCTGATTACGTTAAAAACATGATTACTGGTGCGGCTCAAATGGATGGCGCTATTCTGGTTGTTTCCGCTCCTGATGGTCCAATGCCACAAACTCGTGAGCACGTTTTATTAGCTAAACAGGTTAATGTCCCTTCTTTGGTCGTTTTCCTCAATAAATGTGATCTCGTTACCGATCCTGAATTCTTAGATTTGGTCGAAATGGAAATCCGCGATTTGTTAACCAAATACGGTTACCCAGGTGATGCCACTCCTATTATTCGAGGTTCTGCTCTTAAAGCCCTTAACGGTGATCCCGAAGGTGTTGAATCTATCAAAAAATTGATGGACGCTCTTGATACCTATATTCCCGAACCTGTCCGTGAATTAGACAAACCATTCTTAATGCCGGTTGAAGATGTCTTCTCGATTAAAGGTCGAGGCACCGTCGCTACTGGTAGAATTGAACGCGGTATTGTTAAAGTTAACGATGAGATCGAATTAGTCGGTCTTCGTCCTACCCGAAAAGCGGTTGTTACCGGTGTGGAAATGTTCCACAAATCTCTTGATCAAGGTCAAGCTGGTGATAATGTCGGTGTTTTGCTTCGAGGTATTGAAAAAGACGATATCGAACGCGGTCAAGTTTTGGCCAAACCCGGTACTATCACTCCTCACACTGAATTCAAAGCTCAAGTTTTATTACTTAAAAAAGAAGAAGGTGGCCGTCATACCCCAATCTTCGCTGGATACCGACCTCAAGTTTTCATCAGAACTACTGATGTTACCGGAGAGGTTATCCTTCCCGAAGGTGTCGAAATGGTTATGCCAGGTGATAATGCCGATGTTACCGTTAAATTAATTAAACCAGTTGCTATGGAAAATGGTTTCCGCTTCGCTATTCGTGAAGGTGGCTTAACCGTTGGTGCTGGTGCTATTACCGAAATCATCAAATAAAATGAAAGGCACTCGAATTCGGATTAGACTTAAATCTTTTGACCACCGTCTCATCGATGAGGCGGCGGTCAAGATTGTGGAAGCTGCCATTACTGCTGGCGCTTCAGTCTTAGGACCAATTCCCTTGCCTACTTCTCGCAAACTTATTACAGTTTTAACTAGTCCTCATACCGATAAAAACGCGCGTGATCATTACGAAGTTTTGACTCACAAACGCTTAATCGATATCTTCAGCACTAATCTTCGTACCGTCGATAGCCTCCAGCATCTCGATCTGCCCTCCGGAGTTGAAGTTGAAGTCAAGATGTAATTACCACTATGATCTCCGGATTTCTCGCTCAAAAAAAATCAATGACCAGTCTCTATTCTGAAGACGGCAAAAGAATTGGCGTCACTATTTTAGAGGCGAAACCACTAATTGTTTCCCGTCTTCGCACTTTAGATAAAGATAAATACGAAGCTATTCAGGTTAAAACTGATAAAAATAAGCTTCACGAATTCAAAGCTGCTACCGAAGTCATTCCCGAACTTAAGGCAGAAATAACTGTTGATTCTGTTTTCACTGCTGGTGATAAAGTCTCCGCCACTGCTAAAAGTAAAGGTCGTGGTTTTGCCGGTGTTATCAAGCGTTGGGGTTTTCATCGTCAACCTGTTTCTGGTGGTGCTTCTGACCGGGTTCGTCATCTTGGTTCAATCGGTGCTCAAACTCCCGGTAAAGTTATTCGTGGTAAAAAAATGCCTGGACACTATGGCAATAAAAATGCCACCATTGCTAATCTCAAAGTTTTTAAAATCGATACTGAGAAAAATTTACTCTATATCGCTGGTCCCGTTCCTGGACACATTAATTCTTGGGTCCTTATTTCTAAATTATAAATATGACCAAAGCCACACTTTTCAATCTTCAAGCTGAAAAAATCAAAGAAATTACCTTAGATAAGGCAGTTTTTGAAGCCAAAATTAACGAAAAATTAATTGCTCAAGCTGTCCGGGTTTATCTCAACAATCAACGTTCTGCCCACGCCGTCGCTCAACATCGTGGTGATGTCGCCGGTACTACCAAAAAAATGTATGCTCAAAAAGGGACTGGTAATGCCCGTCATTCCACTGCCAAAGCCCCTCAATTTGTCGGTGGTGGTTCGGCTCATGGTCCTCGTGGTGATCAAAAGTCAGCTATGCATTTTTCCCAAAAAATGCGTCAAGCTGCTCTCAGATCAGTTTTTTCCAAATTTGCCGCTGCTAAATCAATTTTATTAATCGACAAACTTTCTCCCATTGAACCTCGAACCAAAGCTGCCTGGGATTTTGTTGATAAACTTGAAAAAGAAAACGAATTGTTGGCAAAAAGCCGAAATATTGGTATCATAACCAGTCGTCCTCACGACAGCATCAAAAGAGCCTTTAGGAATATTCCTGGAATTAATCTTTTGTCGGTTAAATCCCTTAATACCTACGATTTATCCAAACAAAACTATTTAATGATTACCTCTGCGGCTCTCAAAAAATTAACTAAATAATATGATTATTAAAAGACCTTTAGTCACCGAAAAAGCCATTTCTGCCCAATCTAAGGGTAAATACTCTTTCATGGTTGATCTTAAAGCTAATAAAAATCAAGTCGCTTCAGAATTCGAATCACTTTTTGGGGTCAAAGCACTGGCTGTTAATTTAACCGTTATCAAGGGTAAAGTGAAAACTAATTGGAAAACCCGTTCTCCGATTGTTCATCCTGATTTTAAAAAAGCCTTTATTACCGTTAAAAAAGATCAAAAAATCGATCTTCTCACTTTAAAAAATGAAAAGTAATTTATTAACTATCAAGAAAAAACGTAGTGGCCGTGACTCTCAAGGCCACGTTTCCGTTCGTCACCGTGGTGGTGAAGAGAAACGTTTCCTTCGTTTGATTGATTGGCATCGTTCTCAAAAAGATATTAAAGCTAAAGTTACTGCTATTGAGTATGATCCTAATCGCACCGCTCAAATTGCTTTTTTAACTTATGAAAATGGCTCAAAATCCTATATTTTGGCTACTGCCAACCTAAAAATCGGCGATATTGTTGTCTATTCTGACAATGCTCCTATTAAAGACGGCAATAAACTTCCCCTAAAAAATATCCCCGTCGGTACTCCAATTCACTGTTTGGAGTTTCAACCAGGTTCCGGAGCTCAAATGATTAAATCTGCTGGTTCTGCAGCTTATATTCAATCAATTGATGTTGATAAAGTTACCATCAAACTCCCCTCCGGAGAATTAAGACTTTTTCCGGGCACTGCCTGCGCCACTCTTGGTCAAGTCAGTAATGTTGACCATTCTAATCAAAAAATGACTAAAGCTGGCGATTCTCGTCACCGTGGTATTCGTCCCACTGTCCGTGGTGTGGCTCAGAATCCTCACTCCCATCCACATGGAGGTGGAGAAGGTCGTTCCTCTATTGGTATGAATCCTAAGACTCCTTGGGGTAAGCCAGCCATGGGTAAAAAGACCCGAAAACTTAAAAAAGCTTCTAATAAATTAATTATTAAACATCGTAGCAAATAATATGGCTAGATCATCTCGAAAAGGTCCTTATATTGACGCTAAATTAACTAAAAAGACTTTAGCTGCCAAGGCTGATGAGGCTATCAAAACCTATGCTCGTAGCAGTCAAATTGCTCCTGAATTCGTTGGCCATCATTATCAAGTTCACAATGGGCACAAATTTATTGAGGTTTATATCACCGAAGATATGGTCGGACATCGTCTCGGCGAATTTTCCTTGACCCGCACCTTTAAAGGTCACGGTCGTGTCGTTAAACGTGTTATTGAAAAAACCTAACCTATGGCTAAAACTATTACTAAAAAACCAGTTGCTAAAAAAGTTGTTGCCCCCACCACTCCTACAGTTGTTAAATCAGAAACTAAACTTTGCCGATATATCGACAAAAACATTAAAATTTCTCCTCGAAAACTTCGTCTTTTAGCTACCTCCATCAAGAAGTTAAATGTTCTTGAAGCCGCTACTAAATTATCCTTAACTAACTCTTTATCAGCTCGAATTTTGACTAAAGCCATTGAAACTGTTGTATCTGTGGCTAAAAACAACTATAATCTCTCTCCAGAAAGCCTTAAATTCGATACCCTCCTTGTCGATGAAGGTTCCAAAATTAAACGCATGGATAAATCTCATGGTTCCCACTTTGCTCGAGGAATCATTATCAAACGTCATAGTCGTTTAACAATCATTGTTAAAGGAGTCACTAAATAAATGGGTCAAAAAATTAATCCTATCGCTTTTAGATTGAAAACCACTGTCGGTTCTCCCGAGTGGTTGTCTTCTTGGTATGCCGATAAAACTGAATACAAGGAACTTCTTTTAGAAGATTATAAAATTCGTCAAGTTCTCCAAAAGAAATTAGCCTCCGCTGGTATTGTGGCTATTCGTATTGAACGTTCTGCTAAAAAAATTAAATTAACTCTCATTGTTTCCCGACCCGGTTTAGTTATTGGTCGTGGTGGAAAAGAATTAGAAGCTACTAAAAACGAAGTTCTTAAAATCATGGGTAAACAAAAAACTAAAACGAATATTGATATCCAGGTCGAAGAATTCAAAAACACCGATCTATCGGCAAAATTAATCGCTGAAAAAATCTCTTTTCAACTAGCTAAGCGGATGCCTTATCGCCGTGTTGTCCTTTCTTCTGTCGAAAAAGCTATGGCCGCTGGCGTTAAGGGCATTAAAGTCATTCTTTCCGGTCGTATCAATGGTGCCGAGATCAGTCGTCAAGAAAAATTTCACCAAGGTCAAGTTCCCTTAAGTACCATCAAAGCTCACATTGACTATGCTGAAGTCCCATGCTTAACCCGTTCTGGTTACATTGGCGTTAAAGTTTATCTTTGCTTAGCCGTCTAAAACTATGTTGCAACCATCTCGAACTAAATATCGTAAACAATTCCGTGGCAAAATGCGCGGTAATTCCCAGGGTAATCTGGTTGCTTTTGGTGAATACGGTCTCAAATCCATGGTTTGTGGTTGGATCACTAGCAATCAAATTGAAGCCGCCCGTAGGGCTATTGCTCACGCTACGAAAAGAAGTGGTCGTACCTGGATTCGTATTTTTCCAGACAAGCCTTTTACTCAAAAAGCTGGTAAATTAGGTGCTGGTAAAGGCGATGTTAAAGGTTATGTCGCTGTCATTCGCCCTGGTCGGATTTTATTCGAAATTGCCGGTGTTTCTGAACTTGAAGCTCACGAAGCTCTTCATTTAGCCGCCGCTAAACTTCCTACTATTACTAAAGTTGTTAAAAGAAAATAATTTACTCTAGAATTTATGAAAAAAACTGATAAAATTGCCTACAAGCAAAAAAGTCGTGAAGAACTTGTCAAACTTTTGACCGATCTCAAAAAGAAATTGATCGAATCTAAAAGTAAACAATATTTAGGAAACCAAAAAGATACTTCAGTCTTTAAAAAAATTCATTCTGAAATTGCTTTAGTTTCCACTTTAATTAATCAAAATGACAGATAAAATTATTAAAAACGGTAAAACTTTCACCGGCGTCGTTGTCTCTGACAAAATGGCCAACACTATTGTGGTCTCTTTGTCCTACACTACCCGCCATCCTCTTTATCGAAAAATTATTAAGAAAAATAAAAAGATTTATGCCGATAATAATTTAAAGGCTAAGATGGGTGATACCGTCAAAGTTCGCGAGACCAGACCTTTAAGCAAATTAAAAAGATTCACTACGTTAGAGATTATTAAAAGCGCTCTCGCTGCCTAATTATGTTGCAACTTAGAACCAGATTAAAACCAGCCGATAATTGCGGCGCTAAATCTCTCGAAATTATGCACATTTATGTTGGTTCTAAACATAAACAAGCCGGTGTTGGCGATATTGTCTTGGCTGTCGTTAAAGAAGCTCTTCCTAATGGTTTAGTCAAGAAAAAAGAAAAAGTTAAAGCCGTTATTGTTCGTACTAAAAAAGAATTAGGCCGAACTGATGGCTCTTACATTCGTTTTTCTGACAACGCCTGTGTTATCATTGATTCGCAAAAAAATCCTCGTGGTACCCGTATTTTTGGACCCATTGCTCGGGAAATCAAAGATGCTGGTTTTGCTAAAATTGCTTCCATGGCCAAGGAGGTCTATTAATATGAAAATTTTAAAAGGCGATAAAGTCGAAATTATTATTGGTAAAGATAAAGGTCGTAGCGGCGAAGTTGTTAAAACTTCTCCCAAACATGAAACTATCGTTATTCAAGGTCTTAATCTTTTCAAGAAACACCTTAAGCCCACCCAGGGCCAAAAAGGCGGCATTATTGAAAAAGAAAGATCTATCAAAGCGTCTAAAACTATGTTAATTTGCCCAAATTGTGGCAAAAAAATTCGAGTTGCCTATCAAATTGCCAAAAATGGTGACAAATCTCGTTTTTGTCGTAAATGCCAAACTGTTATTGCTGTTGTCAAAAAATAAATCATATGATGTCTGCATACATTAAAGAAATTAATCAAGAACTTCAGAAAAAATTAGGTAAAAAGAATCCTAACGCTTTGCCTAAACTCAACAAAGTCGTTTTAAATTATCGGGTTTCTGAAGGCCGCGAAAGTCAAGAGCTTTTAGCTGCCGCCGAAAAAGAATTAATGGCCATTTCTGGTCAAAAACCTAGTTTAACCAAAGCTAAAAAATCTATCGCTAATTTTAAACTCCGTGAAGGTGAGCCTTTAGCCTATAAAGTAACTCTCCGGGGCACTAGAATGTATGATTTTGTTAATAAACTCTTCAATTTAGTTTTACCTCAACTTCGTGATTTTAAAGGTATGCCCTTAACCTCTTTTGATCAAGACGGTAATTATAGCTTGACTCTTCATGATCAAACCTATTTTCCCGAAGTTAATTTAGATTTAGTCAATAAAATTCGCTCCGTCCAAGTGACGATGAGTATTTCTGCCTCTTCAATAGAAGAGTCAAAAATGTTATTATCCACCCTAGGTTTTCCATTTGAGAAAAATTAATTATGGCTACTACTGCAAAAATAGTTCGTGAAGATAAAAAATTAAAATATTCCAATCGACATCATAATCGTTGTCAACTTTGCGGCCGACCTCGTGCCTATATTCGTATGTTTGGACTTTGTCGTTTATGTTTTAGAAAATTAGCTAACACTGGCGCCTTGCCTGGTGTTAAAAGGGCCAGCTGGTAAAATATATGATCAACTCTTTATCTTGCGATTTATTAATCAGAATTAAAAACGGCAGCCGCGCCGGTCGTAAAACCATCTCGGCTCCTTTGTCTAAATTTTCTGTCAGTATCTTGGAACAATTTAAAAAATACGGTTTTATTGCCGACTTTACAGTTAATTCTGAAGAAAGAATTATCAGTATTAGTCAGCCTAAAATTTCCGATGTTGAAATTTTCTCTCGCCCTGGTCGCCGTTTATACTGCACTTCTAAAACCTTACCCTGGGGAAAAACTCCAAAATCTTTAATTATTATTTCTACTTCGGCTGGTCTTCTTTCTCAAAGAGAAGCTGCTATCAAAAAACTTGGTGGTGAACTAGTTGCCGAAATTTGGTAAACACTTATGTCACGCATTGGCCGACAAATCATTATTATTCCTGAAAATGTCACTGTTAAAAGTGAAGCCAATTTAGTCACCGTTACTGGTCCTAAAGGTACCCTAAGCTATTCTCTTCCCGCTAAAATTGAAGTCGCTGTTGAGAATAATCAGATCAAAGTCACTCGTCTGGCCGAAGATAAGCAAACTCGTTCCAATCACGGTTCAGTTCGGGCTCATCTCAACAATATGGTTAAGGGGGTAGTTACATCTTGGATTAAAGAACTTGAAATTCGCGGCACTGGTTACAAAGCTTCCGTTTCTGGTAATAAATTGACTGTTTTGGCGGGTTATATTCACCCTGTCTATATCATTGCTCCCGAAGGTGTCACTATTTCTGTTGCCGATGAAACTAAAATTACTGTCTCTGGTTCTGATCGGGAAGTTGTTGGCCAAATTGGCAGTAATATTCGTAAAATTAAACCACCAGAACCTTACAAAGGTAAAGGCATTCGTTATCTTAATGAATTTATTAAATTAAAAGCCGGTAAAACCGCCAAAGCTTAAAATATGAATATTGTTAATAACACCAAAATTAGACGTCTTCGTCGCGTTCGTGGCAAATTGTCACAAAATCAAACTATCCCTCGTCTCTCGGTTTTTCGTAGCAATTGTCATATTTGGGCCCAAATAATTGACGATCAACATGGTCGCACCTTAGTTTCTGCCTCCACTAAAACTGTCAAAACTAAAGGTACTAAATCTGAACAAGCTTTCGCCGTTGGAACTGCTTTAGCCAAATTGGCTCAAGATAAAAAAATCACATTAATTAGATTTGATCGTGGTCTCTATCGTTACCATGGCCGAGTTAAATCTTTGGCTGAAGGTGCTCGCTCTGGAGGTCTAAAATTTTAAAAAACTATGTATCAAGACAGAGATAATAAAATCATCAGTGAATTTACCGACAAGGTTGTCGAAATTAAACGTGTTTCCAAAAAAACCAAAGGTGGTAATCAGGTTTCCTTTACTGCTCTAGTGGTTACCGGCGACAAAAAATCTCGGGTTGGTGTTGGTCATGGTCGGGCCAAAAGTGTCGCTGATGCTATTCAAAAAGCTATCAATCATGCCCGTAAATCTTTAATTGAAGTTCCCATTATCAACGGCACTATTTCTGCTTCTATCAAACTTAAATTTAAAGGGGCTATCGTTTTAATCCGTCCCGGTAAAGCTGGTAGTGGTTTAATCGCTGGCGGTCCTGTTCGTTCTGTCGTCGAACTAGCTGGTATCAAAGATATTGTTAGTAAAATTATTGGTTCTAAAAATAAATCTATTAACGTTTGGGCTACTCTCAAAGCTTTAGAAATTCTTAAAAAATAATTCTATGGAAACTTTATCTACCCTAAAAAAAATTACAGGCAAAAAAGCGAAACGTGTTGGTCGTGGTATTGGTTCTGGCGTTGGTGGTCACACTACTGGCCGTGGTGCTAAAGGTGACAATGTTCGTGGTCATGGTAAATTAACTTTTGACGGCGGTAAAATTAAAAAAGGTTGGTTAAAAAGGTTGCCTTTCCTTAGGGGAAAACATCGTTTATTGCCTAAAGAAGATACCATTATTATTAACTTTACCCAGATTTCTAAGTGGTTTAAAAATGGCGAGATTGTTGACAACAAAAGCATTTTTCAAAAAGTTGCTCGAGCTACCAGAAAAGATTTAACCAAAAAAATTAAAGTTCTTTCTACTGGTGAAATTGATAAAAAATTAATCTTCAAAGGCGTAGAACTTTCTAAAAAAGCTATCGCTAAAGTTCTCGCTTCTGGTGGTAAGATAGAATCATGAATTATCTTTCGCGTGCTCTTAGTCTTTATGTTGAAGGTCTAAAAACTCCCCTGCTTCGTAAAAAAATATTTTTTACTTTAGCTATATTAGTTCTTTTTCGTCTTATTGCCCATATTCCGGTTCCGGGCGTTAACTTAACCCTTTTAAAATCTTTTTTTGCTCAAAATCAATTTCTCTCTCTCCTTGATATTTTTTCTGGTGGTACTTTAGCCAATTTTTCCATAGCTGCCTTGGGTTTGAATCCTTATATCAATGCTTCCATTATGCTTCAGCTTTTGGGTTTTGTAATTCCTGAACTTAAGGAATTACAAAAAGAAGGGGAGTATGGTCGGGCTAAAATTAGCCAATATACTCGAATTGTCACTATTCCTTTGGCTATGTTTCAGTCCATTGCTATGTATGGTATTTTAAATTCTCAACATATTATCGGTCAGCAATCAATCCTAGTTATTATTGCCTTAGTCGCTTCTATGGTGACTGGCACCATGATTATGATTTTCTTGGGTGAGTTAATTAACGAATTTGGGATTGGTAATGGTATTTCGGTGATGATTTTTGCTGGGATCATTTCCCGTCTGCCCATTTCTGCCATCCAATCTTTAAGCATTGCTGATTTTTCTAATCCCCAGACTTTTTTCAATCTAATCCTCTTCATTGGTTTGGCTGTGGCGATTATTTTTGCTGTGGTCATGATTGAGGAAGCTGTTTTTAGAATTCCTATTTCCTACGCTAAAAGAGCTCAAACTACCTATCT
>JBAZWK010000029.1:0-10270 GCA_041660365.1 Candidatus Shapirobacteria bacterium
ATTTCGGGAAATTTTGGAAAAAGATACCTTAATTTTTGACCAAAATATAGCTAATTTTATCTATAGCTGGCGGAGTCCCGGATTAACAAAATTAATGATATTTGTCACTAATTTAGGGGCAAATTATATGATTGTGATAGCAATTTTGACAGTGATTTTTTTGGTGTGGAAAAAACACAAAAAAGAGGCAATAACTTTTGGAATTATTTTGGTAATGGGGGTAATTATTAATTTTTCACTGAAGCAAATAATTCAAAGACCTAGACCGGAAATGTCACCATTAATAATGGAAAGTTCCTATAGTTTCCCTTCAGGTCATGCCATGAATGCCACAGTTTTTTATTTAGCGTTGGCTTTTTATTTTTATCATTTTACGAGGAAGAAAAAACTAAGTTTGTGGGTAACAGTAACAGCAATAGGGTTAATTATTTTAATTGGATTTAGCCGAATATATTTAGGAGTGCATTATCCGAGTGACGTGGCGGCGGGTTACGCAGTGGGGGTGTGGTGGCTGGTAACGGCGATATTAATAAATAAATCAATTAGTTGGCGGAACCTGTTTAAAAAGGTAAAATGGGAAAGATGAAAGAGTGGTGGATAAAATTTGGAAAAAGTTTTTATTATGCCGGTAGGGGAATAATGACCGGATTTAGGGAAAGGAATATGATAATCCATTGCTTGATGGCGGTGATAGTGATAATTATGGGGTGGATTTTTTCTTTATCATTGATGGAATGGTCGATAGTATTGATTTTAATCGGGTTGGTGATTTTTGCCGAATTGGTAAATACTAGCATTGAAGAATTGGCAAATGTGGTGAAAAAAAATAATAATTGTGAATATGGGGAAACTAAGGCGACCAGAGATTTGGCAGCAGGGGCAGTGTTGGTGGTGGCGATAGTGAGCGTAATAGTGGGACTGATTATTTTTTTACCGAAAATTTTCTAGTGCGTTATATGCCAAAAGATAGGATAAAATTGATTCGGCGCCTTGATTTTGGTTGACTTTTTGAGAATTAAAACCATCATAAATTCCACCACTTTGGGAATCGATCATATTGGCTTTTAAAACGTTTTTACCAGAATACCAGGCAAAAGATTTTTGAGCTAAATCATAATATTTTTTGTTTTTAGTAATTTGAAAAGCCAGGGAATAGGTTTCGACGGCAGAGCCGGCTTCAAGGGGTTGTTGATCGAAAATGTTTCTTTGTCCTGATTTAGTAAACCAACCGCGATTACCGGGAAAAATAAAACAATCAAGTTTAGTATTGAAAGTTAATTCAGTTAAAAAATCCAGTGAGTCTAAAGCAATTTGGAGATATTGAGAGTTTTTAGTAACTTGATAGGCAGTAAGAAGAGCTAGGGGCAAACGGGCGTTGTCATAGGAGATCAATGATTCAAACCAGTGCCAAGAATTAGTATTTTCTTTTAAATATTGATTGACTAGAGAGTCAGCCCAAAGCTTAATATCAGTGGAGTGGCGATATTTTAAGGCACAAATAATTTGAGCAGAGACCCTGGGATAGGGAGAACTTTGGCAGTTAAGTGAGGAATAAATTTGGTCGAACAACTTTTTATCATTAACTTCACCCAAAGCGGCTAAAGTCCGACCATAGTGTTCGCCGTTAATTTCAAAATTTTTTTGCCAAGTTAAGTCGGAATTGAGGTCGTTTTGTAATTGACCATTTTGGAAGGCTGATTTTAAAAAATTAAAGTAAGTAGGGAGAACTTTTTCTAAAATAGGATAGTTATTTTTTAATCTTAAACAAACTTGTAGGGCACGGGCATTGTCGTCAACACAGTAACCCTCGATATAATCCGGTTTATCAAGAAGACAATGTTCGATTATACCTGTCTTATCAGTTATTTTTAAGAGATAATTAATTTGTTTCCTGACGTTTGAGGACATTTCTTTTAATGATTTCGGTAAAGAAATCTAAATGCTGAAGGGCAACGCTTGGCCAGGTCATAAAACGACCATAGTTATAAGCTTTTTTTTGAATATGTTCTTTTTTTTGAGGATTTTGCTGGAGTTTAATAACGGCTTTAGCAATAGCCTTGGAATCACGAAAGGGAACTAAAATTCCCCGACCGCCGGAAAGAATTTCCTTGGCATATAAGTATTTAGTAGAGATACAAGCTTTGCCGGCACCAACAGCGTAGGCCAAAGCTCCGGACGATGACTGTTGTGGTTCGAGATAGGGAGTGATATAGATATTGATGACTTTGAGCCATTCAACCAATTCTTCAAGACTGAGATAACGATTGATAAAGCGGACATTCTTTTGGATACCCAATTTTCTAATTTTTTCTTTGAGATGATTTCGATATCTTTCACCTTCTTTTTCAAGAATTTTGGGATGAGTTTGTCCGATAACGAGATAGAGGACTTGAGGAAATTTTTTAGCAATTTGAGCAACAGCTTCAATAGCATAATCAATGCCTTTATTTTCGGAAAGTAAATTAATATTTCCTAAAACTAAACGACCGGAAAGATTTTTTTGTTTTTGATAAAATTCAGTGGAATTATAGGTTATATCTGGAGTACCATGGGGAATAACGGTGATTTTATTTTTGGGAATGCCGTAAATAGTGGTTAACTTTTTAACACTGTCTTGGGTCATAACAGTGTAACCGTCAATGTGTTTAATTAGTCTTTGAAAAACTTGACCCCATTCGTTTTGAGAATTTTCGATAATGGTGTGACAGGTTATAACTTTGGGTTTTTTAACTGCTTCTAAAAAAGGAATCAGATATTCTCCACAATTACCGCCAAAAATTCCAAATTCATGTTCGATAAGAACCAGATTACAACTGGAATCATTAATGTAACTGGCGGCTTGAAGATAGGAATTTAAATCATTTTGGCTAATTTTGTATTTTACTTCCCAAGGAAATTCAACGTTTTCACCATCTTTAACAATGGCCATAATTTCGGCTAAGGCATGAGGATTTAGAAGATTAATAGCGGTGGTGACATCTTTGGTAAAAGTGGCGATACCACATTTTTGGGGGATATAGGTGGAAACACAAATTATGCGAATTGGTTTTCTAGATTTCATGATGATAATAATTCCTTTAATAAAGTGGACAGAGAAAAGGTTTTAACAGCAATTTTGGTATCGGCGGCACCATAATAAATAGAGAGAAGGTCGTCTTTGACGATAGCGCTAGTGGGAAAAACAACGTTGTCGACAAAACCTTGTTTTTCCCATTCGCTTTTGGGTGAAAAGAGGGGATATGAAAGACGACCGAGAACTTTTTGAGGGTTTTTTTTATCTAAAAGAGCGGCGCAAGCATGATAAATTTGGCCTTCTTTAAGGTCTTCTTGGGCAGAATGATAAATTAAAAGCCAACCCTTTGGGGTATCAATAGGAACGCAACCACCACCGATGTAACTATTTTCAAAAAGATAACGGGGATCTAAAACGATGTAATCATTAAGGTTGCGAAGGTATTGACGCCAAAAATCTTGAGTTAATTGATCAAAATCATCGAAATAGCATATTTGAATGCCTGGAAGAATTCGGTGAAGAAGGGCGTAATGGCCATTTATTTTTTGAGGAAAAAGCATGGCATCTTTTTCCCAAAGATGAACATTATCGCCCCGGGATTGACGAAAAGCTTTTTCATAAAAAATATATTTTTTAATAATACCGGTGTTTTGGAAAATATCTTCGGCTTCGTCATAAGAAATTTGGGGGGTGATGAGTCCCTGCTTGGTAAAAGTTTTTAAATCATTACTGGTGGCGTAGGCAACCAGAGCATTTTGGCCGTCGTAGGCAGTGTAAAGTAAATAGTATTTGCCATCGAGATAAGTAATTCGAGGATCTTCCATTCCGTGACTTTCATATTGGTATTCAGGGGAAAGAAAAGGGGCTTCGGGACGATAAATAATTTGATTATCTTTAATTTGACAATAGCCAAGAGTAGAAAAATTGCCGGTTTTGACAGCCCGATAAAACATGTGGGTAATTCCGTCTTTTTCGATACAGGCCGGATTAAGGACACCTTCATTTTCAAATTCAATTCCAGGTCGACTTTCTAACACGACAGTACCTTGATCAGATTTAATCATAAATTTGCTATCTATTTATTATAACACCTAATTTTAGGTGAAAAGATGAACTTGGTATGATTTTTTGCTGAAATTTATTTAACCAGATATTGTTGCATCATATTCAATTCTCTTTGAGAGTGTTTGCTATTAAAAATAGTGGTCATGTCGGAGCCACAGACAAAAATATCACCACCTGAATGTTGGTTTTTGAATTGGGTGACATCGTATTTTTGGTTATTAATAGTGATGATGCAGGCTGTTGCCGCCGTCACACTGTTTTGGCTAATTGAAGGAGTGACAGGAGAATTATTGTTGGTTTTTAGAATAGAAAAGACCATAAATATGGCAAAAATAGTAATAGAAATTAAAAATAGAAGAGGAATTTTTTTCATAATTTTAGGTTAAAGAAAAATCTTCATAATAAATATTTTGAGAAGCAACATTAAGGTCTAAAAGTTGATTTTTCAATGATTCCATCATAATTTGAGGACCGCAAAGTAAGAAATTAGATTTTAGAAACCTGCCTGCCGGCAGGCAGGTGAGAGATGAGATGGTAGAAGCAGTGAGACGGGGTTTCGAATCGGTAAAAGTAGGATGATATTCAAATTTTTTATTTTTGGCGGCAAGTTCTAAAAATTTTTGATGATAAAAGGCAGCATCGATATTTTGGGTAGAATAAAAAAGGGAAATTTGCCTGTTTTTAGGGTTAATTATTTCTGATTCAATGAGACTAATAAAAGGGGTGATACCGATACCACCGGCGATTAAGACAATGTCTTGATTGGTTTCAAAGGCTTCATAAAGTCGGCCATTTGGCCCCATAATAGTGGCTGGAGTGTTTTTTTGAAGACCAATAAGAGAGCCGGTATAATCGCCAATAACCTTGACGGCGAGGTGAAGAAGAGGGGAATCTGGGGTAGAGACCAAAGAAAAGGGGTGAAATTCTGAGGAAATATTTTTTTGGCTGAAAGAAATAAAAATAAATTGGCCGGGATGGTATTTTAAAGGAGAAGCGACTGCTTTTAAATAAAGATCTAAAAGACCATTGATATTTTGAACTTGATCAACTTGATAGTTAAATTTAGGACCGAAGCGGATATAAAAAAATTTTTTGTAAAGATAGGAAATCAGAGCGAGTAAGATCCAAATAATTATCCAGATTTTTAAAAAGGGAAAACGGGAAACATCACTGGTAATGAAATTGATGTGAATTAAGGCAAAAATTAAAACTATGCCCATTAATTGATGAGTGAGATACCAGAGATGATAAGGGAGCTTGATTAAAAGAGTAAAAGTGAGGAAGATAATTAGTGAATAGAGAGCTAGGACTCCGGTGGTGTAAACAAGATTAGGGGAAGGGAAAAGATAAATGGCAGTGGGAAGGGAACTAGAAAAGGTCTGAAGAGTTAATAAGAGCGGGTGGGAAATTAAAAACAAAAAAGCCATGGCGCCGTAGAGGTGGTGTTGTTTATAAACTTTGTCTAGAGAACCAAAATATTTTTCTAAAAAATTAAAACGACTACTAAGGATAAAAGTAAAAGAGAGGAGAACGGCGCCAATTAGGGAGGCAATTTGACTAAAAAAAAGCAGAGGAGTGGTAGGGATGGAAGTGGAAGCAGTTTTAGAGAAAAGAAAAAGAACAAAAGTAATAAAAGATAAAATCAAAGGGAACATGAAGTATTTAAATCAATATAGCTTAATATTAGCTGAAAATTAGGAAACTAAAAACCCCGGTGAGACTTTCGTCGACACCGGGATTTAGATTAGTCAAATAAATTGATTAATAACGATTTCTGGAATAGTTATCACGTCGAGGTGGACGATCTTCCATGGGTTTAGCTTCATTAACTTTGACGGTACGACCATCAAGTTCTTTGCCATCCCACATGTTGATAGCTGCTTGAGCTTCTTCCTCAGTGGACATTTCGACAAAACCGAATCCTTTGGATTGACCAGAGAATTTATCTTTGATTATAACAGCGGAGACAACAGTTCCCGCTTGGGCGAAAGATGAGCCCAAAGTGTCATCAGTGGTCTGAAAAGACAAGCCACCGACATAGAGTTTCTTATTCATTTTTTTACTAACAAAATACTAAAAGGACATAGGCAGTATACGTTAAATGAGATAAAATAGCTAGTTATGCTCAAAATTGAAGATTACAATTACGAATTGCCCAAGGATTTAATTGCCCAAGAAGCGGCGGAAGCAAGGGATGGGTGTAAATTACTGTGTGTAAAACCCACCCCCGACCCCTCCCTTGACAGGGCGGGGAGGAAGAATATTTTAGGAAATTTAACTATAGAAGAAAAAATATTTAAAGATATTGCCGACGAATTGGGGAGAAATGATGTACTGGTTTTAAACGAAAGCCGGGTGTTTCCGGCGAGATTAATTGGTAAAAAAGACAGTGGAGGAAAAGTAGAATTATTATTGTTGAAAAAAATAACTGAAAATAAATGGGAGGCAATTTGTAAACCAGGATTGAGAATAGGACAAAAAATAAAGTTTAGTAGTTTAGTAGGAGAAGTAGTTGAGAAGCAAGACGAAACAATAAAAGTAAAATTTGATTATGAGGGAGATTTTTGGAAGATTCTGGAAAAAATAGGCAAAACGCCGATTCCACCATATATTCATAATGATAAAGAGAATGAAATAAGGCGGGATTATCAGACTGTATACGCCGCCAGTTACGGATCGGCGGCAGCACCAACGGCGGGATTGCATTTTACAGAAGAATTATTAGCAAAATTATCAGATAAAGGAGTACAAATTGAGAAGGTAAATTTGAATGTGGGTTTGGGCACTTTTAAACCGATTACTGAAAAAAATATTGAATCCGGAAAATTACACTCAGAGTTCTTAGAAATTAAGCCAGAGGTGGCCAAAAGTTTGAATTTAGCTAAAAGACAGGGCAAAAGAATTATAGCCGTGGGAACAACCACAGTCAGGACTTTAGAAAGTATGAGTGATGAAAAGGGAATATTACAAAGTGGGAGCAAAGATACCAATATTTTTATTTATCCGCCGTATAAATTTAAATTTGTGGATTCGTTGATTACTAATTTTCATTTACCAAAGAGCAGTTTGCTGATGCTGATTGCGGCGATGATGGGGGACGAATGGAAGGAAGTCTATAAATTGGCGGTGAAAAATAAGTATCGTTTTTTCAGTTTTGGGGACGCGATGTGGATTAGATAATATGGTATAATCGCTAGATTAAAAATTAAGTAGTTTTGGGTTAAATTAATACCCTGAATTAAAAAGACCCGACTTCGTTTAAAAAATTATTATTAGTTTTTTTAAACTTCGTCGAGGCAAAGTAAAAACTATATGAAAACAAAAACTGTCAACAGAACGGGAAAGAGTCTCGTTAAAAAAGCCTTAGTGGTGGGCGCGAAAAAAGCCAAAGTTATCGATAAAGCTAATTTAAAAGAAGCTAACGAAAAGATAAAATTAGAAAAAGCCGCCTCCGTTAAAAACTCTGGCGAGCCGAAGGATGAAGTAAAAAAAGAAACGGTTAAAATGGATAAAAAATATGATTTGACGATTGATGTCAAAGATTTGTTAACTGCGGGTTGCCATTTGGGTCATAAAGTTTCGAAAACTAATCCTAAGGTTAAAGACTATTTATATCAATCTCGAGAAGGAATTCAAATTTTTGACTTAACTAAAACTTTTACCAATTTAGAAAAAGCCTGCAATTTTATTTATAATGCCAAAAGAAACGGCAAACAGATAGTCTTGCTTGGAACTAAACGACAAGCCCGAGAAGTAGTGCGTCGAGTGGCGATGGATGCCGGAGTGCCCTATATTACCGATAGATGGGTGGGCGGTACAGTGTCGAATTGGAGCGAAATTAAAAAGAATATTAAAAAATTGAATGATATTTTGAGCGGGTTTGAAAGCGGAAAATATGCCGAAACCAGTAAAAAAGATTTGTCAGAATTAAGAAAAGAAAAATCCCGATTAGAAAAAATGGTCGGCGGTTTATTAAAATTAGACAAAGTTTTTGACATTATTTTTGTGGTGGATGCTGGATTTGAAAGAACGGCCATTAAAGAATCACAAGAAAAAGGGGTCAAAGTGGTATCAATTGTCGATTCGGACAGTAACCCGGAAAAAGTCGATTTTGCGATTCCGGCCAATGACGATAATGTCAAAAGCATTAGTATAATTGTGGAAGAAATCGGCCGAGCCATTAAAGCGGCTGGAGTCTAAGAAAAAATTAACAATTACTAATTACGAATTACGAATTAAAAACAAAAAAATTCTAAATTCTAAAACCTAAAAAATATGGAGACTAAAAAAATAATTGAATTAGTTAAAAAAATTAGAGCCGAGACTGGTCTGGGAGTGATGGAAATTAAGGCGGCTTTGGAAGAAGCTAAGGGTGATGAGAAAAAAGCTAAAGAGATTTTAAAAGCCAAAGGTTTTGAAAAAGCGGAAAAAAGAGCCGAAAGAGAAACCCACCAAGGAAGAGTAGCAACTTATACCCATGCTACGGGTAAAATTGGAGTGATGGTGGAACTGCTTTGTGAAACCGACTTTGTGGCTAAAAATGAAGATTTTACAGGTGTAGCTAGAGATTTGTGTTTACAAGTGGCGGCCATGAATCCAAAAGATGTCAAAGAATTATTGGAACAGGAATTCATTAAAGACGCGTCAGTGAAAATAAAAGATTTAGTGACCGCTTTAAATGCCAAATTTGGGGAAAATATCAAAATTGGCCGAATGGAAAGATTTGAAATTTAAACCCACTCCCGACCTCGCCCTTGATGAAGGGCGAGGAGATTAAAACCACCTGTAGTCCCCCTTGATGAAAGGGGACTTTTTATATATATTTATGTAATTAAATATACAGGAACTGATGAGGGAAGAACAAAATTGGGTTATTGGAAATATTATGAAGAATTAAGAATACTGGCGAGACAAAACAGAAATAATCCAACTAAAGCAGAAAAAATGGTTTGGGAAATTTTAAGACGAAGATTTTATCAGTATAAATTTACTAGACAAAAGCCGATTGACGGGTTTATTCTTGATTTTTATTGTTCTAAACTATTGTTGGCTATAGAAATTGATGGGAGAATTCATGAAAAAAGTTTGGAAAGAGATAGAGGAAGAGATAGTATTTTGGGAGCGATGGGAATTGTAACAGTAAGATTTATTAATAATGAAGTAGTAGATAATAATATATTTATTGATAAGATGGGAGAAATTATAAATAGAAGGTCAAAAGAAGTTTTGGTTCTCCCTTTCATCAAGGGGAGAACCTTTAAGGAAAGGGGTTTGGTATAATGGTCTATGATAAATTTTGCTGACGTCAACACTCGGATGGGGAAAATTACTGATTTATTTTTAAACGATATTGGCTCGATTCGGACGGGAAGGGCAACCCCGGGTTTAATTGAGAATGTGATGGTGACCGTATATAACGGGCAAAAAATGCGTTTACAAGAATTAGGATCAATTGCAGTGCCGGATGTGCGCAGCATTACTTTTGAACCCTGGGATCAAGAAATTATTCGAGAAATTAGTAATGGAATTCAGGCGGCTAATATTGGGATGATGCCTTCAGTTGATGGGAATGTAATTAGATTGAACTTACCGATGTTAACAGTAGAACAGAGGGAAGATTACATAAAATTGTTAGGTCGAAAATTGGAAGGAGTGCGCAGTATGATTCGGGATGCCCGAGGCGATTTTAGAAAAAAAATCATGGATGCGAAAAATGAAAAAACAATTTCAGAAGATGAGTTTAAGAGAGACGAGACGGAGTTACAAAAATTAACCGATCAATATATTGCGAAGCTTGAAGAATTGGCAAAAAAGAAAGAAGGGGAGATTAGAGCCTAAAAAATAATTACGAATTAGTAATTACGAATTACGAATTAAAAAATAAAACCAAAACAAAAAGTGGGGGAATTATTTGCTAGAATTTAGGTCATGGATATTGTAATTTTCGTTTTGGCGTTGTCGGTGTTAGTTTTGGTTCATGAATTTGGACATTTTTTGGCGGCAAAATTAACTGGAGTAAAAGTAGAGGAATTTGGATTGGGGTTACCACCGAGAATTATTGGCAGAAAAAAATGGGGAACGCTCTGGAGTTTGAATTGGTTGCCAATTGGCGGTTTTTGTAAATTGTTTGGGGAAGATTTAGAAGAAAAAGGAGCGGCAAAGAATAAAAATTCTTTTGTAACGAAAAATCCC
>JBAZWK010000030.1:0-9865 GCA_041660365.1 Candidatus Shapirobacteria bacterium
GTGTTGCTTGTAAAAATATCTACTTTTTTAAAAAAATATCGCCTTTTGATTTTTCTGCTTTTGGCTGCTTTTATTTTTCGACTCGCTATTTCGCCTTTAAATACTCATGGTGATTTAACTACCCAAGCCGAATGGGGTGCCTGGATGTATAAAAATGGTCCAAAGGGTCTATATGATTGGAATCAGTGGATATCTGGTTATTGGCCAAACCATCCACCATTAATTTCTCTGGTTTATCTTTGGGCCTACCAGTTTCACAGTTTTTTAATGATGTGTTTTTCCAATCTGGGTAATTTTATTGCTCTAAATCGGTTAGCTCCTACTAAATTTCTTTGGTTTTTCGCTTTTGTTAAATGGTTTGGTGAAGCCCGTTATGAAAACACTTTTTTCTTAAAAGGAATTGTTCTTAGTATTAAGTTTCCCATGATTGTTGCGGATCTTGTTATAGCCCTAATAGTTTATTATCTTTGCAAAAAGAATTCCGTTGATTGGAAAAAATATGTTATCGCTATTTTATTTCTACCTTTCACTTGGTATCTATCGGCTCTTTGGGGTCAATCAGATCAACTATCCTTTATTTTTTTGATTGTCTCTTTTATGCTTTTAAACTTTTCCACCTCATGGCTATCTCCACTGTTATTTGCTATTGCCGTAAACCTAAAACCAACCGGATTAATTTTAATCCCTCTATATTTATGGATCTGGTATAAACAACGCCAATCGATTAAAAAATTAATATTTGGTGGAATATTAGCCTATATATTTAGTATCTATATCGTTTCATTATTTGCCACTAGAGCTCCGCTTGATTATCTTATTCATGAAATATACACCAGAGTGTTTTTGACCATAAAACCACTTATTCATGTCAATGCTTTTAATCTTTGGTATTTAGTTAATAATAAATGGGGAATACCGGCTACCACTAATTATCTTTTCTTTAGTGCCACTACCTGGGGTTATATTTTTTATTTTTTTGTTTCTTTGGTTTCTTTTTCTGTTGTCAGATATAGAAAATTAGAATCAATTCTAGCTTCAATTTTTATCAGTGCTTTTGGTGGTTGGTTGTTTATGGCCAATATGCACGAACGATATGTCTATGCTGGTTTAGTTGCATTATTATTTCTTGCTATTTATAAAGCTAGATATTTTAAATATTTTGTCTTTTTATCTCTAATCTTTTTTATAAACATTTTTTGGGCGTTTCCACCAAAAATTTATCCACTGATTGATAACGCCTTTGTGTTTTATAAATTACTTTCAGTAACTAATATTGTGATTTATTTAATAGTTACTAGAATGATTGTTAAAGACTTTAGAAATAGCGAAAAAATTAAGACAAAAATCTCTTTGGACTTAAATTAAATTAACCCTTGAAAAGTAGGAAAAGAAAAAAAGAACGGAGATAAAGGGCGGCATATTTAAATTTAGGTAAGGGTTCGTAGGGACGGGACCAAGAATCGTAAACTTGTTGTAATTTTTGAGAAATTTCCCGACCATTACCTTTGGTAAAATTATTTATATTTAAAGTTTCTGAAAAGTCTACCCTAAATTTAGGTAAAAAGAACTTAACAAAAGGAATGATCCGTAAGAAATCCCAAGCAGAAGTGCCATCGACATGAGCCATAACTAATTTAGTTTTCTTGGGATATTTTAAATTTTTAATTAAATAACCAACCCCGGGTAAAAAAGTTCGGGCGTCTTTGGTACCACCGGCGGGAAAAATAGCCACTAAAGAACCCTCGTCAATTTTTTGAGCAGCTAAAGAGATACTTTTAATATTTTTTTGATGAGCAGTATCTTTGGAATACTCAGGAACGAAATGAACTTTTTGAAAAAGTTTGAATTTCCAGTCTTGTTGGTCATGGTTATCAATTCGATGAGAAATATAAACTGGAATGAGATGTTTATTGATAGCCGGTAAAATAGATAATAAACCGTGCATAACCACCAAAAAAGTTTTGCGACGAGGGGGAATGGAAGCCAGTAATAATAAAACATCAACCTGAGCTGGATGGTTACAAATCAAAAGAACCCGGTCATTTTTTAAAGTTTTTTGGGTATTTTTAGGGAGATTAATAGTAAAAGCCCGGGAAGTTTTTTCAACAATATTTTTTAAGGTCGGAGAAAGACCGTGGATTTTAAGACTGTGATTAATGGGCCGAAGAATTTTTTGGACACCAAATGTGGAATACAAAGATCGGGGCATGACTTACTACTATATCAAAAATATGAGAAATCTACTAATTTTGACCCCTTGTGTCTTCGCCTTTTCTTCGGGTATGATGAATTATGACTCAAAAAATAAATACCCCAGTGTCAGTAATAATGGATTTTAACCATTATCAAAACAAAATTAAACCCATACAAATTCAATGGAATAACCGGGATTTTAGGATAGAACAAGTTGGCATGCACCATCAATTTTATCAAGGGAAAAAATTACTTCACGTATTTTCGGTAACTTCTAAGGGAATGTTTTTTAAATTGGTTTTAAATACCGAAAATTTATTTTGGAATTTAGAAGAAGTGTCCGATGGAAACAGCTAAAAAAATGTTGGTGGATATTAATTCCTGTTTTGCCACCATTGAACAGCAGGCCAATCCCCTGCTGCGGGGCAAAGAAGTGGTAGTGGCCGCTTATGAGGGCGGGGGCGGCTGTATTTTGGCCGCGTCAAGAGAAGCTAAAAAATTAGGGATTAAAACCGGTTGGCATGTTCAAGAAGCCAAAAACATTTGTCCAAATTTAATTGTCTTAACCCCGGATACAGAGAAATATCGGTTTATAAATAAAGGTCTGAGAAAAATTTTATTGGAGTTTTCACCAAAAGTTTTTGCAAAATCAATTGATGAATTTGCCATTGATTTTAAAAATATCGATGTCGATTTAAAAGAGGCGGCTTTAAAAATTAAAGAAAAAATTAAAAGTGAATTAGGGGAATGGATGACGGTATCAATCGGCATTGGACCAAATATATTTTTGGCCAAAGTGGCGTCTAATTTACAAAAACCGGATGGACTAGTGGAAATTAATCAAGATAATTTTAAAGAGATTTATCGAAAACTAAAATTAACGGATTTACACGGAATTGGCAATAAAAGTGCTTATAAATTAGAGATAAATGGCATAAAAAATCCCATAGATTTTTATAATTGCAGTCGGCAGCAATTAAGAAGTATTTTCAAGTCAGTCTGCGCTGACTACTGGTATTGGCGGTTACGAGGCTATGAAATTGATGATAAGAAACAAAAACTTAAAAAAAGTTTTTCGGCGATATTTTCACTAAAAAACCCAGCCAAAAACCGCCAGGAATTGGCGGCAGTGTTTTATCAATTATGCCTTAAAGTCGGTAAAAGATGTCATCGGCAAAAAAGCGGCGCTAAAGGGATAAAGTGGTGGGGAGGCGGAAAAAATATTAATATCAGCGGCAAAATTCATAATCAAGAAATATTAATTAACGGCTGGGAAATTTTTCAAAAAATTTATCCGAAAATTCCGGAATTTAATGGCGAGATAAAAAAAGCCGTGGTGATGATTTATGATTTACAAACAAATGCCTGGCAGGAAAATATTTTTAAAGAAAAAGAAAAATTTAGAAAAGAAACGGAAGTGGCGGAGGAAATTAATCGAAAATTTGGTGAGGGCACAATTTTTCCCGGAACAATTTTAAGCATTAAAAAAATCCCCGACTTCATCGGTTTTGGACAAATAGGCTAGTGAAAATAGCGTTGTTTTTGTTACAATAGGGTTGTACTTTAACAAACGTTAAAAATAAAAAGTGTTAAGAAGTGAATCACCAATAAAGGCGTTGGCCAAATTCACGACTTATTCTTTTTATTTTTAGCGGTCGGATACTGAGAGACAGACCAAGGACCAAAAACAATGATCTTTGATCTGTTTCTCAGGATAGGGGGAAATTAGGGTAGGTTTTAATGGTAAATATTGAGTATTTAAAAAGTACTAAAAAAAAGAAAGGAGTCGATAAAGGCGATTATCAAAAAAATTTGTATTTGAAAAATACCGACAGTTCTTTTGCCGGGAGTAAAAAACCGAATTTGTAATTTCGGAAAACTCAAAGGAGGAACTATGTTTCTCACCGCAATTAGTGATGGTGAGTCCTTCGGTGTATCTGGTGGCTAAAAGCCGGCTGAGCGCTTGAAGCCAAGAGAGGATGGGACTTCGTTCCATCCTCTTCTCCGGGGGAGAAAACAAAAAAACAACCAACCACAACACCCCACCCCAACAAACCCAAAAAAAATCCGACCGCTAAACTACTTAATTTCTGGGATAAAGTTGAACAAATTAAGACAAAAGTGATATTCTTGTATTCCCATGGTAACGGAAGTGATTTTTGATATTGAGACCAAAAAGATTTTTGATGACATTGAAGGTAATAATCCGGCCGATTTAGGAATCTCGATAATTTCTACCTATAAAAGATTTTTAAATGACAAATACGAAGAAATTTCTGGAAAAATGGAAAGTTTCTACGAGGAAGATTTTGCCAAAATGTGGCCGTTATTTGCTAATGCTGACCGAATAATCGGTTTTAATTCTCTCCACTTTGACGTGCCGGCGATGGCGCCACTGGCGCCTTATGATTTCAAAAAACTAAAACACTTTGACATTATGGATCACATTAAAAATGCCTTGGGTTTTAGATTAAGTTTAAATGCGGTGGCCACAGAAACTTTGGGGCACAGCAAAATTGATAATGGCTTAAATGCGGTTGATTATTGGCGAGAACACTCAGCCGAATCTTTGGCTAAGTTAAAAAAATATTGTGAAATGGATGTGACGGTAACCAAAGAAGTTTATGATTTTGGATTAAAAAATAACAAATTAAAATATAAAGATAAGTGGAATACACCACGGGAATTGATTGTTGATTTTTCCTATCCTAAGGTTGAATCCGTGCCACAGATGGGGTTATTTTAAAAGCAAAACTCCAATAGTTACTAAGACAGCAGCTAAAATTTTTTGCCAAAGACGATCTTTTTCTTTAAGAAGGAAGATACCAAGAAGGACGGTAATAATAGTTGAGGTGGAAGTTAATAAAACAATATTTGAGGCTTCACCAAAAGAATAAGCTTTAATTAACATAAAATAACCACAAACATTGATTATGGCCAATATAAATATCCGATAATTTGCAATTTTAAATTCATTTTTTATTTCACTGGGTGTTAACTTTGGGAAAAAATAAATGAAAATATTTGGCAACATATAAGTAAAAAATGCATATAAAGGTAAAGGGAAATTTCCAGAAATTTTTTTATCAAAAGTCCAGGCGACACCGAGAGAGACTACAACCAATGCCACATATTTTAACCCATTAGAAAACTTGAGGCCTTTTTTGGTCATTACAGCCAAAATATTGCCGGCAATTATGACAAATAGTGCTAAAATTTTATTTAAATTTAAAGTTTCCTGTAAAAAAATAATCGATAAAGTGAATGTAATAATTGGGGTAACTTTTGCTAAAACTGCATAAGTTGAAGCTTCAATATCTTTCCGAGCATAAAATTCAAAGCGATTAAAAATTCCATAAACACAAATGTTTATAGCTAATAATAAAATCACCTGCCAATTAATTCCAGAAAATTGACTGTGATCGAAAAGAAAAAACGACAAAGCAAAAATACCACCAATGGTATTGTAAATTAAGGCAAAAGCCCGAGGATTGGCACTTTTGGTGGCTAAAACCCGGCCTAAAATTGAATTAGTAGCAAATAAAATAGCCGCAGCTAAAGCAAAATAAATCCACATATAGAATGATTATAGTATAGATATTGGATTAAACTGGAGTGTTTGAATCAATATTAAAAATGGGATTATTTTAGAGTGATATAATTCACCATGGCAAAAGAACCAGAAAAAATTCAGGCTAAAGTTATAGGAAGGGTTGGTTTAGTAACGATTGCGACGGTTGATATATTCGAAGGTAGAAACACAAGAAGATGTATTGCAAATGGTCCAGAAGATTCACGTTGTTTGTGTAAAAACAACAATTTACCAGAAGGTTTTCACATGATTGATTCATCAATGTGTATAAAGCGTCCGGGTGCACCATGTTGGGCTGTATTTGCTAAACCAGAAGAAAATCCTGATTTATTTGCGTATCAACCGGAGTTGTTGGCCAGATGTATTGAAAATAAAAAACAACAAGACGAGGAAGAGAAAAAATAATTATAAAATTTTGCTATCTTCACCTTCGTTTTTGGGAGATTTATTGAGGATGTAAACATCGGCTTTATAGTCGTCTAGACCCACATATTCGGCTTCACCTCTTAAAATATTTTCATATGGACGGCAGGCGCGGCAGCCCGCCTCACCATTAGGGCAATCGAATTTTCCTAAAGATTTTTGTAATTTCATTCTTTTAGCAATTTTGAGGATTTTTTCTTCAGACTCTTTTAAATCAGGTAATTTTTTGGGGGTTAATTCATCATTAGAATCCAGGTACCAATAAGAGGCAGCAGTAACTTCCCGATTTTGACAATTATGAACTAATAAATTATAGATAGGCAATTGAAGGGAATCCTCCCCCTCTTCATGGCGACTCGTCTTAAAATCAATAATTTCCACACTGTTAGTGTCGGGATAATATTTTAGCCAGTCAATTTTGCCGCAAAGAATAATATTGTCCTCTTCAGAAAGCCAATAATGGGGCAAATCCATATTAATTTTGACAGCTAATTCCCCCAATGGACCGGGGTTTTTAATAACGCGGCGAATCATCTCTTCGCCCCGAGTTTTATATTGATATTCAGTGTCTTTATCAAAAAAACCGCCGTTTTTTCCAGAGACTTTTTTCCAAGCCCGATCAAATTTATCCAAAAGCGATTCTTTAAAACGGAGATCGGTTTTAATTTCAGAGAGGGATTCAACAACTTCATGAACCGCTTGACCAAGAGCCAAGGGCGGCGACATTAATTTAATTTTGTGACCACTTTTAGGATCTTTATAAATGTTTTTTAAAAAATACGCTCGAGGACACTCCAAAAAAGCGGAAATTGAAGAATGGGAAACCCAGAGGGCGGTGTATTTATCGGCCATAAAATTATTATATAGAAAAAATTACAATAAATAAGATTTAATAATTAATGTAATTTTAGGTTATAATTTACGCATGATGCGATTGAATAAATTTTTAGCCAGTACCGGGGTAGCTTCTAGACGGGGCGCTGATAAATTAATTGAGCAAGGTTTAGTAAGCATTAACGGAAAAGTAGCAAAATTAGGGGACAAAGTTAGCGGTCAAGAAAAAATTTTGGTAAAAGATCAAACTATAAAATCTGCCGAAGCTAAGGAATATATTATGCTTTATAAACCGGTGGGGATAGTCTCGACAGCGAGCGATGAGATGGGAAGACAAAAAGTGGTTGATTTAGTAAAAAGTAAAAATAGGCTTTATCCGGTGGGTCGTTTGGACATTGATTCCGAGGGTTTAATTTTATTAACTAACGACGGCGATTTAGCCCTAAAACTGACCCACCCTAAATTTCATTTGGAAAAAGAATATGAGGTAAGCACTGATAAAAATATTGATATTAAAAGAATTAAAACGGGTATCAATAAAATTATTAGGGCCAATAAAAATAAAATGAGCTTAGTGATGTATGAAGGCAAAAAAAGACAGATTCGGATGATGTGTTGGGAAGCCGGGTTAAGAGTAAGAACTTTAAAAAGAGTCAGAATTGGAAATTTAAATTTAGGAGATCTAGAACCCGGGGAATGGCGAAATTTAACTAAACAAGAAATATTAGGTATTAGCAGATAATTTTTAGACTGACAGCAGTTAAAGTCTTTGTTTGCTACTATGTTATAGTAAAAATATGAAAAAGAAAATATGTTTGGTTTTAGGCGGTGGCGGTTCAAAAGGTCTTGCTCATGTTGGAGTAATAAAAGCCTTAGTAGAAAATGATTTTGAAATCACTCAAATTGCCGGAACCTCGGCCGGAGCTTTAATTGGAGGTTTATATGCTGCTAATCCAGATTATCGGGAATTGGAAAAAATTGTGGAAAACATTAGTTATTACAAACTAATAAAAATATTAGTTGATTGGCCGGTTAGAAACGGATTGGTAAGGGGCCGAAAAATGGAGAAATTTTTAAATAGACTTTGCGGCCAAAAAAGCATTGAAAATTTACCGATAAAATTTAAAGCAGTTTGCACTGATTTAATAACTGGACAAAAATATGTCTTTGATCAAGGTAAATTAGTTACCGCTATTAGAGCCTCTTGTGCCGTACCGGCAATTTTTTCACCAATAAAATATGAAGGAAAAATATTAATTGACGGCGGAGCAATTAGTCCGATTCCGGTTTCTGAAGTTGAAGCAAAGAACGGAGAAAAAGTGGTGGCGGTGGGATTGTACAGCAAAATTTTTCCAAAAAGTTACCGAAAATTGTCACGGGCAACACTACCACAAATTGCCTATTCTTCAATGCAAACAATGGTATGTCAATTGTCAGAAAGAAATTTAAATGAGGCAGATATTCAAATCTTGCCACCAGTAGAAGATATTAACGTCTTAAATTTTGTCAGGGCAAAAAAATATATTCAGATTGGCTATGATACAACCATAAAAATGATGCCGACAATTGAAAAATTGTTTAGTTAATCTTTTGCCAAATTTCTTTAGTCAAAGGTCCAGTATAAGAGATAATTTGAAGTTGTCGATAGCCAAGAGATTTTAAACGAGAAACGTAATCGACACCATGAATTTCAGAAATATATGGTAGGACTGTAATTTCCGGATCAGTGGGAATTTCTAATGATAAATTATGAACTTTGATATCGGGACGATAATAATTGATAGGATCGGCGGCAGAAATAATCATATAAATATTTGAAGGCAGAGTTGGGGCCAGGTCTTTCCAATCTTCACGGTGAAAGGCTGGATTTAATAAATAGACAATAGACAAAAGACAAAAGACAAAAGAATAAAAATAACTTTTATTCAAAATCAAACACATAAAAGGGATTAAGTAGAGAAAACGGAAATATTGAAACATGGGGGTAAACAGAGAAAAAATTAGACCCACCAAAAGACTGATCCAAAAAATAAAAGCGGTGGAATTCTTGCGAAATGATTTTACTAAAACTAAAAACCAAAGAGGCAGAGTGACCAAAAAAGAAATTAAATAATAGGCCCATTTGGGGTAAAAAGAAATGTGACCAATGGTGAATTTAACTAAAATTAACAGTAGATTTTTGAGAGTCACCGGACCTAAAACTGAAGCCCAATTTTTAACAGAGGCTAAAAGTAAACGAGAAGTTTCATATTGTTGCCAGAGCAGAGGCGACAAAAATAATAAAGTTAGGAAAGGCGCTAAAGAATAAAGAAAGAAATTTTTATATTTTTTATGAAAGAGCCAATAGAGACTGATGGCCGCAAAGAAAAAAACCGAACCATAAAAAGTTGATAAAGACAAGAAAGTAAATAGATAGTAGAGAAGAAGTTTTTTAGATTTAAAAGCTAAGAAAGCACAAAAAACTAAAAGAGTAACCAGAGAGTACATGCGCGCCTCTTGGGAATAATAAAGATAAAGAGGATTCAAAGAAAGTAATAAAGACGGAAAAAATCCGAAAAATCTAAAGACTAAATAAATAGTAATTAGAGAAAAAATGACTGAAGGCAGTCTTAAAGAAATTTCGCTGAAACCAAAAAGAGAAGTCCAGGCTTTGAGGGTTAAATAAAAAAGTGGCGGGTGGAAATCGGAGGGGGAAAACTTAGTAACAATATCGGTGTAAGAATAATTTTTAGCAACATTAGCCGAAATAGCTTCATCAAGCCAAAGGGATTGATTGAGAGAAATTAAACGAAGACCGAGGGCTAAAAGTAATAATAAGAATAT
>JBAZWK010000031.1:0-9504 GCA_041660365.1 Candidatus Shapirobacteria bacterium
CATTGTTAATTTTATGAGCCCCAGTATGATTCAGATCTTCTCTTTTTAAATAGATCTTGGCTCCGCCACAAAACTCCGTTAAATTTTTGGCAAAATATAACGGGCTTGGCCGGTTGGCATAATTGGCATAATAATATTGCAACTCCTCAATAAACTTGGGATCTGTTGAAAATTTAAGATAACTCTTCTCGAGTTTCTTTAAAACTTTTTCTAGTTGCGGCGGGACGAATCGCCCCCCAAACTCTCCAAAATAACCGGCATTTGTTGGTAAATTATATTTTCCTTTCATAAAATTAAGAGATAAATAATATAAAAAGGGGATTTGAGCAGGAACGAAGAGGGTCGGACTCTTATTACTTGTTCTGGAGACGAGCGTTTTACCAATTAAACTACGTTCCTAAACAAAAATCTCCCGAAAAATCGGGAGATTTGATATTTTAGAAAAAATAGTCTTATGCCACTAAAACATCTCCCGATTGGGCAACTTCGTTTCGCCAATAGAAAGATTTGTTTATTAATGTCATCTTGGGATAAATATATCACTTTTTACTTTATAGTCAATCTGCTATACTAGCTTCGTCCTTAGTTGTGGCGAAGTCGGTTAACCAAGGCGCCAAACTACAAAAATAAAATGAAAAAAGAAAATCCCAAAATTGCTGCTGCTCTTAGAACTGTTACAGGTCGAGCCGTTAAACATCTTCGCTCCGCTGGTTTAATTCCAGCTACCGTTTATGGTCACAAATTTGAACCTATTTCCGTCCAATTTAGTGCTCTAGAATTAAATAAACTTTTTGACCAAGTTGGTGAATCCGGGCTGGTGGAAATTGTGATCGGCGAAGATAATTATCCCGTCATTTTTAAAAATCCCCAATTTCACCCAATTTATAGCAATTTAATTCATATCGATTGCTACAAAGTTAATCTTAAAGAAAAAATTACCACCACTGTTCCGGTGGAACTTATTGGTGAATCTCCAGCTGTTAAAAATGGCAACACCCTCATGCAAATTCTCAACGAAATCGAAATTGAAGCTCTTCCTGCCGATCTTCCCGAAAATATTGAGATTGATATTTCCACTTTAGTCGAAGTTGACAACAAAGTTACTGTCGCTGAACTTAATTTAGATCGCACCAAGGTCGAAATTAAAAATGCTGCCGAACAAGTGGTGGTTATTATCGAAGCTCCTCGAGTTGAAGAAGAACCTGTGGTCGCTGCCGAAGAGGTCACCCCTGAGGATGTTCCGGCCACTGCTCAAAAGACTGAAGAGGAAAAAGCCGCTACTGAAGCTGAGAAGGCGGAGAAATCTGAGAAGTTTGAAAAGTCTGAAAAGTAAAGTAAATTTTACTAATATCTTCTCGAATCGGATCCAATTTATAAGCATTGCTGATGGCTTTATAGGCTTCATCTTTTAAATTTAGCCTGTAATTTATTATCGCTATTTCCATCCAATCATCGGCGCCTTTTAGTGACTTTACTGTTAATTCATTTAATCTTTTTTTTAACTGAATTTCATTATTTTTTTGAGTAAAGTCGGCAATATCCCCACTGTTTAATTTTAGAGCTACTTTTCCTGCTTCTTGCCATTCACCTCTGTTAGCCAGTACATACCATTTTTGTAATCTCTGATAATATCTGTCGCCCTCGGATATTGGCCAAATCTTCCCAATGTTTACCAACAAAATCCAAATGCTTAAACTGATAAAAAATACTCTTTTCACTTTCTCCATTTTAGCACGCTAAAACCCACTCTTAATGATAAAATATATCGATGCTTATCCTGGATATTTCCAAAAAATATAATCAAGTCCTTCAAAATGCCGCCGCTGCTATTAACGCCGGGCAACTAATTATTTCTCCTTCGGACACTGTCTATATCTTAGCCGTCGACCCCACTAATCAAAAAGCCGTCGATCTTTTGCTTTCTTTTAAAAATCGTTGGACTGGCAAAGCCATTTCCATTGCTGTTTCTGACCTAAAAATGGCCAAAAAATTTGTTAAATTAGACAAAAATTCTCAAAATCTTTATTCTCAGTTATTGCCCGGACCTTTTACCATTGTTTCTCCTGGTCTTCATCAGGTTGCTAAAGGCATCGAAGCTGAAAATGGTTCTTTGGGTATCCGTATTCCCGATTCTAAATATATTTTAGATTTAGTTAAACTTTTAAATAAACCGATTACCGCTACTTCGGCTAATCTTTCCGGCCGTACTCCCAATTATTCCATTTCTTCTTTTCTTCGCCCTCTTTCCCAAAAGAAAAAAGATTTAATTTCTTTAATTGTCGATGCCGGTAAATTACCTAAAAATAAACCCTCTACTGTTATTGATGCCCTGGGCAGTGACATTAAAATTCTTCGTCGCGGTGATTTAATTACCGGTGATTCCCAAACTTTAATTTCCAAATCAGAAAAAGCCACTGGTAAAATTGCTGAATTTCTTTTAAAAAAAGCTTTAAAATTGGGTACAGACAAAGCAATTATTTTTTCTCTTAGTGGTGATCTTGGTTGTGGTAAAACCGTTTTTTCCCGAAGTTTAGGTAAAAAATTAGGTGTTACCCAAAAAATTCTTTCTCCGACTTTTGTTATCTATAATCAATACCCGCTAGTTAATTCTCCCTTAAAAACTTTTTATCACTTTGATATTTACCGCCTCAGTCATGAATATGAGTTTCAAGAAATTGATTTTCTTTCTCATTTTTCTCCTCAAACTATTTCCTGTCTCGAATGGCCAGAAAACATGGGCCCGGAACTTTTTCAAAAATTACGAAAACAGTGCTATTTAATTTCTCTCAACTTTTCCTATCTCGACCCCACCACTCGCCAAATTTCCTTTTCTTTTCCTAAATAAATTTAAAACTTTTGATAAAGGCGTCACACTCAGTTTTTAAGGCCGCGATTCCGTTATGAACGCATTGAATTGTATATTTTAAATCGCCTTTTTCAAAATCCACAATTTTTTGATTGGAAATTTCGTAAACAAAAGTATTCACCCCATCCACTAACAATCCATTAGAATAATTTCTGTCTGAATAAACCCAAGACCACGATTTACCCACATGTACGGCAATATTACCTTTTGGACTGTAAAAAGTATAACGATTACCACTCTCTTCTTTATCCGAATAAACTGTCCTCTGACTTTTGTATTGTACTGAAAAAGCATCACTTTTATTGCTAAAAGTTAGTAAAGCAACCAATGTTGGTGTCGCCGAAACACTCGCCACTTTTATCGTTGGAGTTACTGTTAATTTGACCGATTTTGTTGCCTCTATTGTTGGCGTAATTTCTATTGTTGGTGTGACCAAAATCTTTTCTGTCGGAGTTACTGTTGGTCCTAAACTTTCGCTAATTTGATTTTTATTATTATTCGCTAAATAAAAAATTCCTATTCCCGATATTATCAACAATAAAATACTTCCTAAAATATATTTTATCGGATTCTCTTTAGTATTTAAGTTGGTTCTTTGGGCCATATAATTTATAATACACCTCTGATGTATATTCTTGGTATTGAAACTAGTTGTGATGATACCTGCGCTGCCGTCCTCAAAGACAGCCAGATTTTAAGTAATGTTATTTCTTCTCAAATTGATCTCCATAAAGAATGGGGTGGGGTAGTTCCCGATATTGCCAAACGTGCTCATCAGGCTAGAATTATGCCAGTTATCGAAACTGCCTTAAAACGGGCAAAATTAACTATTGAAGATATTGATTTAATCGCTGTCACTAAAGGTCCGGGCCTGGCCATCGCCCTGGCTGTTGGAATCAATACTGCCCGTGATTTAGCCATTAAATACTCTAAAAAACTTGTCGCTGTTAATCATGTTGAAGGTCATATGATGGCTAATTTTTTAACTAATAGTCATGGCTTACCAATCCGCCCTTTTATCTTTCCTGCCCTAACTTTAACTGTTTCCGGCGGCCACACTAAAATTGTTTTAATTAATAAAATCGGGGACTATGAAGTCGTTGGTGAAACTCTCGACGATGCTGCCGGCGAAGCATTAGATAAATCTGCTAAATTGTTGGGTCTTGGTTACCCCGGTGGTCCGGTTATCGAACGCCTAGCCCTAAAAGGGGACAATGCTTTTCTAAAATTACCCTCGCCTCTTCGAGACAAATCAATTTTAGATTACTCTTTTTCTGGTTTAAAAACTGCTTTTTATTATCAAATAAAAGACTGGCCCAAAAGCAAAATAAATGCTCATTTAGCCGATCTTGCAGCTTCTTTTCAAAATGCCGTTTTTGATACTTTATTGAGAAAATTTTCTTTAGCTGTTGAAAAATATCATCCAGCCTGTCTTTTAGTTTCTGGCGGTGTCGCCGCTAATTTAACTCTTAGAAAAAGAATTCGAACTTTAGCCAAGACCTATAAACTGCCCTATTATTTGCCTTTCAAAAAAGAACTTAATACCGACAATGCTGCCATGATCGCCCTTGCCGGTTTTTATCAAGCCCAAAGAGGGGAATACACTGACTCACAAAATTTAGACGTCGACTCTCGCGCAGAGTTATAATAATTAAATCCTGCTAATTAATTATTTAAAATATTATGACTAAAAAAGTCGAACAAGCTTTAAATATCGCAGTTGATGCCGTTGCCAATCAGTTAAATCTTAAATTCTATCCAAGAAGATATAGTATTGAAGAAATTGCAGGAAAAATTCCAAAGATGGTAAAAGAAAAACTACTGACCCCTGATGAAGCCTTAAGGTTTAAAGGCAAATGTGAAGAAAGTGTTAGAACTTTACCAATTGGTACTCCGTAATAACTATGCGAATACAACTTTACGATCGTGGTTTACCTCCAGGGAAAAAGTTATTTGCCGATATTCAAACTCTTTGCCAACGTCTTCAAATTGATTACGATCCTGAATATAGTAAAGATATGAATCGGGTTTATTCCATGGGTCTTCAGGGCAGCACTATTCTTTTAATTGACGGCGAAGTCGTTCTTATCGATAAATATCCCAATATTAAAGAACTCGAAAACATTATTAACGATTATCGAAAATAGGGTTTTTTAGGCTCCCTTGTCAAGGGGAGCTGTCCAAAGGACTGAGGGGTTAAATTCCAAATAATCTCTTGGCATTCGCGTCCAAAATTTTCTCCGCTTCTTCTAATTTTATTCCCCAAATATCGGCAATTTTTTGATAGACGTATTTTACGTATTCTGGTTTATTAACTTGTCCTCGAAAGGGTTCCGGTGTTAAAAGAGGGGAGTCGGTTTCTGCTAAAACCCTATCCCTTGGAATTGCTTTTATCACTTCCTCAAGTCCCACTTCATAAGTTAAATTCCCATCGAATCCAAAATACCAATCGCCGGGTAAAGCGAGTACTTTCTTTACTCGTTTTTTACCGCCACTGTAGCAGTGAATTACGCCAAAAATATCCTTATATTCGCTTAAAATTTGAATTGTTTCATCAACTGCTTTTCTGGCGTGGATTATCAGGGGTTTATGATATTTCTGTGCCAGCTCGATTTGTTTTCGAAAAACTATTTCTTGCTTGTCTTTATCAACTTCCCCCAAAAATTCTAATCCACATTCCCCAATGGCGATTATATTTTTATTTTTTGCCATTATATCCGCCAAATTCGTAATTAATAATTCGTAATTCGTAATTATTTCTTGGGGATGTATTCCCACTGCCGGGTAGAACTGGGGGAATTTTTCCGCCAATAATAAATTATTCTTTGACGATTCAATGTTTGGTCCGGATAAAATAACCGCGTCCAGACCCGCTACTCCGTTAATGTCGCAAAATGTTACCTCTAAATGAGCGTGGGTATCAATCATAAATATATTTTATTTCCACTCCTATCTAAATTATTCCATCTTCCAAGTAGTTCTATTCCGTTGGTCCCTGTAAGGTAATAATTACAATCGTCACATCTTACACAACAATCATCGAGTGCGGTTCCACCCTCATGAATATCTCTAGATCCACATCTTGGACATGCACAATAATCATCTTTGTCAGGGGTGGCTCCTGCTATTACTGCCTTTTTTCTTGCCTCTTCATCAATAAATTTTTCTGTCATTTTATTCTCGGGAATAAACCACTTTCTAAACTTTTTATTTCTCCATCTAATTGCTCTAATATTTTTTTAGAGATCTCCGGCATTACTGGTGTTAAATAAATAGCTGCGTTTCTCAAATTTTGAGCACATTCAGTTAATACTTCAATTCTTTTTGGGTCGTCCGCCTCTAATTTCCATGGTGTCACCTCATTTAATCGATTGTTCGATTTATCAATATAATTTTCAAACACCCATCCAATGGCCTCATCAAATTTTAAATTATCAACTGAATTTTTATATTTTTCTTCAACTCGTAACTCGTAACTGCTAACTGTTAACTTTTCCCCGAGTTTACAAACTCTGGAGACTAAGTTTCCCAAATTATTGGCTAAATCGGCGTTATATTTTTCTTTAAATCGCTCAATTCCAATATCGGCATCACTCTCGTTTGGGAATGATCTGGCAATCAAATATCTGGCCCCATCGACTCCAAACAAATCCACCATTTCTTTTGGGGGAATGGTATTTCCCAAGGATTTAGACATTTTTTGTCCGTCAATAGTGTAAAAATCGTGTGAATAAATCTTTTTTGGTAAAGGTAAATTTGCCGACAATAACATTGCCTGCCAAATTACCGTGTGAAACCATAAAATCTCTTTGCCGACCAAATGTAAATCCGCCGGCCAGAATTCACTTTTTCCTTCTAAAAACTGAGTGGCACTATAGTAATTGATTAACGCATCAAACCACACGTAGGCTGTCTGGCTTTTATCCCAAGGCAGGGGGATTCCCCAAGTTACCTTTTCTCGAGACAAAGAAATGTCGTTGACCCCGGCTTTCAATTTAGCCAATATTTCGGATTTTTTTCCACTAGGAAAAATATAATTGGTTTTTTCGTCTTCAATTAATTTAATTAATTGCGGCACATATTTTGCTAATTTAAAAAACCAATTTTCCTCGCTTTTCCACACAGTTTTTTCCGGCGGATGTTGTGGACAATGTCCGTCAACTAATTCTTTCTCCGTTTTAAAAGCCTCACAGCCGGTGCAGTACCAGCCCTCATATTTGTTTTTATAAATATCCCCCTCGTCATAAATTTTTTGCAGCACTTCTTGAACCACTTTTACATGTCTTTCGTCAGTTGTCCTGATAAAAAAATCATTGCTGATATTTAATAATTTCCACGCTTCTTCAAATTTCGGCGCAATTTTATCACAGTACTCTTGGTTAGATAATCCCGCTTTTACGGCGCTTTCAGCCACTTTTTCCCCATGTTCATCGGTTCCAGTTAGTGAAAAAACTTCCTCTCCTAATTGTCGATGTAGTCTGGCGATAACGTCGGCAGCCACAGTGGTGCAGGCCGATCCAATGCTTGGTTCCGCATTAATATAATAAATTGGAGTCGTAATAAAGAATTTTTTCATTACCCTATTTTACCTTACTTTTTGGCTACTTTTCTCTTGACAACTTTCTTAGCGGATTTTTTCTTAATTACTACTTTTTCAACGTCCTTACCGACTTTTTTAGCATATTTTGCCTTAAGTCTGGCGACTTTGTTTCTTTGATAAAGATGCTTCTTCTCAGCTTTATCTAAAATTGCTTGGACTTCTCCGAAAGCTTTCTTTTCCGGTTTAACCAAGAATTTCTTGATAATATCTTTAACTTTGTTTTTGAAAGACGAATTAACTTTTTTGTTTTTAATCGACTTCCTTAATGATTTTTTTGCGGATCTTCCAATTGGCATAAGTCGTATTCTATCCTATCGCCATTCCTTTTACAATAATTTACAATAAGCTAATGTTTTGGACAGATAAAATTTTACGTTTAGCCCGCCGCCGCCAACATACTATTTTGTCGGCTACTATAGTTTTAGCCGTCACTTTTGGCATTTCTGCTCTTCTCGGTTTCCTTCGCACCCGTTTTCTTTATGCTGCTTTTTTCAAATGTTGTGTTTTGGATCTTGATGCCTACAATGCCGCCTTCCGAATTCCCGACCTGATTTTCAAATTATTAGTCACCGGTGCTCTTTCCGCCTCTTTCATTCCCGTTTTTGCCAGTCAGCTACATAAAAATAAAAAAGAAGCTTATCAGATGGCTTCCTCGGTTATTAATCTTCTCCTGATTGTTTTCACCATTGTTTCGATTATTGTTTTGATTTTTGCCCATCCCCTGTCCCAGTTAATCGCCAAAGGTTTTTCCGATTATCAAATTGACCTAATGTCAAATCTTTCTCGAATTTTGCTGCTTTCTGAAATTTTTTTCCTCATCAGTAACTTTTTAACGGCGATTCTTCAAGTTAAGCAAGCTTTCATTATACCCTCTCTCTCCCCCATTATTTACAACCTTTTTATTATTTTAAGCATTTTTACTTTAGCCCCGGCTTTTGGAATTTATGGCGTTGTTTATGGCACTGTTGTTGGCGCCTTTTTTCATATGGCCATTCAAATTCCCTCTATTAAACGTCTTGGTTTTAAATATTCTCGTTTAGCTAATTACAAATTATCCGGAGTTAAAGAAGTTATCCATTTAATGTTACCCAGAACTTTATCCTTAGGATTGGCAGAAATAGAAAGTACTGTTACTTTGTTTTTTGCCTCTACTTTGGCCGCCGGTTCAATTTCTCTTCTAAACTTAGCACTTCAGTTAATGTATTTACCGAGCCGTATTTTTGGCACCACTGTTGGTCAGGCTTCCCTGCCCATTCTTTCCAAAAACGTAGCTAAAAATCAATTAGATCTTTTTCGTGATACTGTTCGAAAAACTATTCTTCAAAGTATTTTTGTTGCTTTACCCATTGCTGTTTTAATTTTGGTCAATCGAGTCGCAATTGTCCGTCTCGCTTTTGGTACCAAACAATTTCCCTGGTCAGCCACCTTAACCACTGCCCGCACTTTAGCCTTCCTCACGCCAGCCATTTTTTGTCAGGCCATTATTCAAATTTTAATCCGCTCTTTTTACGCTTTACACGACACTAAAACCCCGCTTCGAATTTCTGCCCTCTCCTTAATTTCTAATATAGTTACCAGTTATTATTTTGTTACCTACACTAATCTGGGTATTGTTGGCTTAGCCATCAGTGCTTCCATTGGTAATTTAATCCAATGTTTTGGCTTGTTGTGGTTATTCATCCGTCGAATTGATGGTCATGGTTGGTCCCAAATGTTATCTAACTTTAGCCGAATTTTTATTTCTTCCCTCCTTTCTGCTTTTGTTTCCTGGTTAAGCATCAGATGCCTTGATCTATTTATACTAGATACTAGTAAAGCCCTTAATGTTCTCCTCGTTTTTATCATTTCTCTCAGTACCGGGGTTGTTTCTTACCTTCTTTTTACTTGGCTTTTCCGTTCTCCTGAGTTTATCTATATCAAATCATACTCTAAACGCTTTTTTCGTTTCCTTTCCTGAATCTTTTGTTTATACTGATAGTAGTATGCCCTCAGTAAAAAAGGAAATTTCTTTATTACCTAATGATGAAAACAATAACAC
>JBAZWK010000032.1:0-8981 GCA_041660365.1 Candidatus Shapirobacteria bacterium
TTCAGGCCTTGCTGTGTGATCTCTTCATCGTTGTCGTAGTTGTGGTAATCGATCGGCCGCCCCGTAAAAATTGTGCCCATGGAACTGCCGGTACGGGCGATCAGGGTTGTCTTTTTCCCTTGCCGAGGCAGAGCATCGAACAGCGTATCAATTTTGACCAATTTTTTCTCATACACCTCAATCCCATGAACCTTAGGGATTGCCCCACTGAACATAGTGGCAAAGCATACAGGGGTAACAGGGGGAAATGAAGCAAGCATGGGAATTGTCATCATGGTCCGTTCCATAACAGGCGCGAATTCGGCTGTGTATTTCTGATAGAGCCACTGGGCAATAGCATCGGGATTATAGATCAATACGCGCTGGCATTTTCCGCTTTTTGAGTATTTTTTCACGAGGCTCAAGACTTGTTTGATCGGTTCCCCGGCCAGCTTTGGGGACTCAATACCCATAGCTTGGGCGAGGGTTGCCGCAGTGCTGGTCATTGGCACGGAATTGAATGACATAACTACTCTCCTCATTCTATATCTTTTGTTTTTTATAGTATGCTGTCTTCTCTTAAAATAATAGACATCATGTGAAAGTAATCTTAGATGGTTTCTTTAGCGAATGTAGAGAGGTATCTAAAAACATGCTATGATTTATCCATAAATTATGGATGATACTCTATATCTTTTATTTTTCCCGTTCGTTTTCTTTGTTGGAAGTATCTATGCGCTGTATGCCTCAGTCATTGAACGTAAGGTAAAGTTGTCGGGTCTCAGCACTGAAGCCAGAGTGATCAAGGTTGAAAGGGCAATCTCTTCTGGCCTAAGTTCCATTTTTCATAATAAAAAAGGCTCCTTTGAATGCGATTACGTGCTTCGACTTTCTTATACGAATCTTGCAGGAAAACAGATGCAGGTTTCCACCTCTGTTGTTGCCAGAATGAAGGTTGTGGAAGGTATGCGATTTCCATTTTTTTCTGAGGGCGACACTTTGCTTATCCGGTATAGCGAGAAACATCCTCGATGTGTGGTTTTCTTTCTGGAAACAATTAAGCAGAGACAAGGCAATGTTTTCCCAATTATCCTCTGGGCTTTCTGCTCAGGTCTTATAGTCGCAATTATCGTCACGACTTTAATTTTCTTATAAAATTCCGGCATACGGTTTTTCAAACCGCCACCTCCATGCTATTGTTGCACTGGAGGATTTTTATGCACATAGTCTGCCTGGACCTCGAGGGAGTACTCGTACCTGAAATCTGGATTACTTTTTCCGAAGTGACGGGAATTCCGGAATTGCGGCTAACTACCCGCGATGAACCGGATTACGACAAGCTGATGAAGTACCGTTTGAAAATCCTTGCCGAGCATAATCTCAAGCTTAAGGATATACAAAAAGTCATCGGATCTATGTCGCCGCTCGATGGAGCTTCTGGGTTTCTGTCAGCGCTCAAGGAACGAACACAGGTTATAATCCTATCTGATACATTCTCCGAGTTCGCTAAACCGTTAATGGCCAAGCTCGGCTATCCGACGCTCTTCTGCAACAGCCTTGTCATAAGCAGCGAAGGTTATATCAGCGATTACCGAATGAGACAAAAAGACGGCAAGCGTAAATCCGTTGAGGCATTAAAATCTTTAAATTTCAATATCTTTGCGGCAGGTGACTCTTTCAACGATCTTTCAATGATTCGCGCTGCAGATGCGGGCTGTTTGTTCCGCCCGCCCGCCTCAATCCGTACCCAATGCGCCGATCTTCCAAGCGTAGACGGTTATGAAGGGCTTTTGAAGCATATTGAAGAGCACATGGATAGGGAGCGTTCATATAACAGGGCCGAATAATAATCTGTCATTGCCGGAAAAGTCGACATAAAATATTCAATCAAATGAACTGGTTATTGTACAGTGTGTGGTATAATACAGTAAGCAATAAAGTGGACTAAAAACATACAAGGACAACAAATAAATAGGAACAGACTGTACAAGAATCATAATAAAAATGCTGTATACTAAGCGGTACAATAAATGTGTAGGAATGTAATCTAAAGAATGCTCAAAGCGGTACCTATACCTACCTTCAACTTGTCCATAACTACCGCGTCAAGGAAACAGGAAAGACAAAGTCCAATATCCTTATGAAGCTCGGACGGGAAGATCGGATCGAGCCTTCCTACATCTAGGCGATCATCAAAGCACTGTCTGTGGTCTTAGGCGAATCTACTTCTGAAGTCCCTGCCGTATGGAATTCCCTCCAGTATTCTTCAAATTATATTGCTTACATTATTGCTTACAGTACCGAAAATTAAGCCCTATTTTGATAATTTTAAAATAGTTGAAAATCATATTATGCTTGTATTTATTGATTAAAATGAAAAAGGCCATCATCGCTGATGGCCTTAAAAATCGTGGAGGTGGGGGGAGTCGAACCCCCGTCCTCGAGCGCGCACCGCACGCATCTACAGGTTTGTCCGTCCTTTTGGTTGTCGAAACCAGGGGCGCGGGGCGGCACGCTCCCCCGGTTCGTATTCCGGTTTGTTTTCCCTCCCGCGCCCCGGACTTCGCGGAAGGTGAGCCCCGGTCAGTTGCAGACCTTTCCGACGCTCAGGGCGGCGCATCGGGAGGTCCGTCGTTCTACGCTACTTACGCGGCGAGAGCGAGATTGCCGTTGTTGTTGGCAAGTAAAAGTTTTGCCGAATGTTAGGAGGTCGGCGTCTCCACCTGCAACGCGCGACACGGACCGCACAAGTCGAAACCAGTGCACCCCCTATCGCAAGGTGAATAGTACTCATTCCACGGCGCTTCCGTCAACGTCTCGTATTGGGCGCCCTTACTCAGCCTGTATCGCCGCGTCGATGATGCCCCCGCCGAGAACGAGGCCTTCATCGGAGTAGAGCACGATGGATTGCCCCGGGGCCACTGCCCGCTGGACGATGTCGAATTCAACATTGACGCCCTTTGCCGCCCCGGAGACGGTGCAGGGCACGGGCTTGTGATTCTGCCTGATTTTGGCCATCCCTCGTATGGTATCCTGTCCTGAGATTGCGCCAGCCTCCATGCGCTGATCCTGAAAGGTAAAATTGCCACTCGACAGACTGGATGAGAAGAGCCCGGAATTGGGACCGACGATCACCCTGTTGGCTTTCGCGTCCAGGCTTAGTACATAGAGAGGGTTAGGGCCTGTGCTGAGGCCGATGCCCCTTCGCTGGCCTATCGTATAAAAAGGCAGACCTCTATGTCTTCCAAGAACCTCGCCCGCCGCGTCGACGATATCGCCGGGCAGCGGTTCGGTGTTTTCGAAGAGAGGAGTGTAATCGCCGCCGGCTACAAAATCCTGGCTCTCAGGTTTGTCGGCAACCTCGAGACCGTGCTCGCGGGCGAGAATTCGAACTTCGCCTTTCGTCATGGCGCCAAGGGGAAAGAGGATTCTCTCCAGGCGCGACGAATTGAGGCCGTAGAGGAAGTAGGTCTGATCCTTGGAAGCATCGGCCGCCGTTTTCAGGAAGGTGATTCCGTCGCGCGTTTCCTTGCGGGCATAGTGCCCGGTGGCGAAATAGTCGAAAGCGATACCGGCTTTATGGGCTCGATCGACGAGAAAACCGAATTTCAGCTCCCGGTTGCATATGACGCAGGGATTGGGCGTCCTGCCTCGCTTATATTCCTGCCTGAAGTATTCAATAACATGCTTTTCATATTCCTCGGAGAGGTCCAGAACGTGGTATTCGATGCCAAGCCGAGCAGAAATCCGCTCACAGGCGGCGATATCCTCTTCCTCGCCGGGACCGAAACAGGCATGCTTCAAGCCTTCCTGTACCTTGTACGCCCCTTTCCAGATCTTCATGGTGAGGCCGAGCACCTTGTACCCTTGATCCTGGAGAATAGCGGCGGCCAGGGCGGAGTCAACGCCCCCCGAGAGTCCGACGGCGACAGTGGTGCTGCTGTTCATAACGGCAACCATTATAGCATTCGTGGCTTTTGCTGTTCTAGCATTGCCAAAACCGGAAAAAGCGATTAAAATCCTGACAATTCGCCATCATAATTTACCGATATCGCAGGCCAGCGGGCTTCTGGTACGGAAAGGAATGTTTTAGATGCAGGATGTCTTCATAGGTTTCACATCGATCACGTGGAAAATGCTTCTGATGTATGGTATCGGAGGCCTTCTCATCTGGCTTGCCATCAAGAAGGAATATGAGCCTATGCTCCTCCTTCCCATCGGATTTGGCGCCATCCTGGTCAACATGCCTCTCTCGGTCGTCTGGGAACATGGTGGCGCGGATGGATTCCTGAAAATCCTCTATAATATGGGCATCGCCACCGAAATCTTTCCTCTCCTCATATTCATCGCCGTGGGCGCCATGATCGATTTCGGACCGCTCTTCAAGAACCCAATGATGATCTTCTTCGGCGCGGCGGCCCAATTCGGAATCTTCGCGACGATGATCATAGCCACGCTGTTTGGTTTCGATCTCAAGGAAGCGGCGAGCATAGGAATAATCGGCGCCGCCGATGGTCCCACCTCCATCTTTGTCGCCAACCTTTTTGCTCCCCATCTTTTGGCGCCGATTTCAGTGGCGGCCTACTCCTATATGTCCCTAGTCCCTCTCATCCAGCCGCCTGTCATCAAAGCATTGACGACAAGCAGCGAGCGACGCATCCACATGGCCTACCACGAATCCAATTCGCCCAAATGGCTCAAAGTGCTTTTTCCCATACTCGTGACAATGATCTCGGGCTTCGTCGCCCCTATTTCAGTGCCTCTAATCGGTTCTTTGATGTTCGGCAACCTCATTCGGGAATCAGGCGTCCTGGAGCGCCTGTCCCAGACCGCCCAGAATGAGCTGGCCTACCTTGTGACACTCCTCCTCGGCATCACGATCGGCGCCTCCATGACTGCGGTGAACTTCCTCACCTGGAAGACCGGTCTCATCATGGGCATGGGACTGGTGGCATTTATCTTCGATACGGCGGGCGGCGTTCTTTTCGCCAAGTTCATCAACCTTTTCCTGCCCAAAGACAAGAAGATCAACCCGATGATAGGCGCCTGCGGCATCTCCGCTTTCCCGATGTCTGGCCGCATAATCCAGAAGATGGCGAATGAGGAGGAGAAGGGCAATATCATCCTGATGCATGCCATCGGCTCCAATGTCTCGGGCCAGCTGGGATCGGTCATTGCGGGCGGCATGGTTCTGGCTCTCGTGCCATTAATCTTCATCGTGGCCAGGATGTAAGGAGAATACCATGGAAAACATAATTGAATATTTCAAGTCGATGGGCGAGCGCTTTGCGGATGGATCGCTTGTACACCCCTTCGGCACGACGATACAGGCTCTTGGCGTGACGGCAGGCGGCCTCATCGGCGTTTTCTCAACGCTGGGGATTTTCTTCCTGCTGATACAGATCGCGAACAGGATAAGCAAGAAAGCAAAATGATAATGAATCGGCTGTCAGCGGCCGAGAATGCCGACAGATGAAAAAGGCGCCGAAAGGCGCCTTTTTCAATCTTGATACTTGCGAAGGTTCTAGGCGCTCTTTACGGCTTTTGCCAGTTCCTTGCCCCTCTCATAGAGGAGATCCAGGATCTCGTCGTCGGGGCTGCCCGCCCATTCGACAGATTCCAGCGATTCCCACTTCAGGGGCGCTATCTTGTTCTCGTATTCCTTTCTCGCGCCACCTACCCAGCCGAAGCTCCCGATTCGAAGCGCTTTGCGATACCAGACATGCTTGCGCTCGAAGATGTCGAGGACATAGGCCATGGGCGGGAACATCTTGTACTCGTAGGTGGGCATGGCGATGAGTATGCCCTCGCTCTTGTAGGCATCGGAGAGTACCCATGACACATCTTCATTCGGCACGCGGTGGATAGTGTAGGGCAGGCCCTCTTCCTCGATGCCTTCTATGACGGCCGCGAGGCCTTTCTCGGTGTTGCCGTACATGGAGCCCCAGACGATGGCGATTTCCTTTTCCCTGGGCCCTTCGAGATAGTCGGCGTAGCGGGCATATCGATCGATGATCTCCATCGGCGCCTGGCGCCAGACCATCCCGTGGCTTGGGGCTACGACCTTGATCTCAAGATCGGCGATCTTGGCGATAGCTTTCTTGACGAAGAGACCGAAGCTCGAGACTATGTTGGCATAATAGCGCAGGGATTCCGACTCGAAAAACTCATGCTCCTCAGGCGTGAATTCGTCATCGAAGACACGGTCCCCGAGGGCGCCGAAGGAACCGAAGGCATCGCAGGTGAAAAGGACGCCGCCGTCGGCCGCCCAAGTGATCATCGTCTCGGGCCAATGGACGTTGGGCGCCTCGAAAAAGTCGAGGGCGACGCCTTCTCCCAGGTCGAGCCTGTCGCCCGTCTTCACCGCGCGCAGGCCCTCATCCAACTTGTAGAAACTTTGAACCAGGTCGACGCCTTTTTGCGTGGTTATGATCTCGGCATTGGGATTGATGGCCCGGAATTCGGCGAGCCAGCCCGTGTGATCGGGTTCCAGGTGGTTGAGGATGAGATAATCGATGTCGTCGAGCCCCACGCCGATGGTGGCGAGCTGACCGGCCAATTCTCCCGGCGCTCCTACCCAATCGCGCACCAGGTCGATGAGGGCGATTTTTTCCGACTTCACGAGGTAGGAATTGAGGGAGACCCCGTAGGGGATGGGCCAAATGCCCTCGAAAAGGTCATCCGACTTGATATCCGCGTGGAGAGCATAGATCTTTTCAGTGATGGGGTGGATTTTCATGCTGGCTTCCTTTCAGTCGAGCTGAGCGGCATTGCTTCCGCCTTCAAGTATCAATTAAAGCATCTCTTGCCGCAATGGGCAATCTGAAAACGCGTTCACAAAAACTCTGCGTTCTAAAAAGAGCCGCTCACGGTGGCGCCGAGGGAGATAGAAACCAGGTTCCCTTGAGCGAGGTATGTATATTCGCTATCAGATGAGCCAAATACAAAATTAGAGCTCAAATTTAACGAAAGGTTGTTATGGACAACATAGTTGAATGAAGGTCTGACAAAACCGGACCAGTCTGAAAGGTTGGCCACGGTAGTCAAAGCTATCGACAAGTCATCGGAAAAAAGCTTGCCCTTTGAAAGATTCATGGCCACATAATGTTGCCCTGAACCGTAAATAAGGCCAGCCAGCCCGCCTTTTAGGGCTCCAGCGAGAGTAGGGTTGATACTGTTCAACACAGTGATCGTCGCTTCGCCTTGGTTCACGAGTGAATCCTTTTCCGATTTTGAATAACCTTCCCCATTATAATAGTATTGTCCTACCAAGGAAAAATTGGAATTAGAATCAGAATATCGAAAACCGGTACTCGCGGAAAAATAGAATGTCTCCCTGGTTTCATCAGAGGGTTGAGAATGAATGTAGGGAGCGATGGCATCGATGCTGGTTGCGAAGGTCTTGGCGCTACCACGAGATACTATCGCTTCTCCGAAGATATCAAAATCACCAAGAGGACCTGTGAAAGTGACCATGCCTCGTTCCGCCGTATCGTAACGGTAATAGGCTCCTACTCCGAGTTCGTACATAGAGATGAGGAATTCAGCCTTCCCTGCAAGAGCGGTCGTGTTGAAATCGATATTATTTTCGTCTAAAATAGTATACAAATAAAAGTTGTTCTGTGTTCCAGTCATAGGGATTAGGACTCGGACATTGACTGGACCCTCCCTCTGGGCACCTGCGTCGAGAACATCGATTGCGGACAAGTTGATCACATCGGCAGGACTCCAAAAATATCCTACCCCCCATTTGACAGTACTCTTTCCAAAACGAACATAGACATTGTCATTGAGGGAGATATCCGAAAATAGCTCAAATATTGATAGGGCAGAGGTGCTGATACTCTCATTGAAAATATTATTTCCAGGCTGATCACCATCTGTATATGGATTATTGTCTTTGAGATATACGGTGCCTGGGGCAAGTATTTTCTTTGTAGTGAAGGGCCATGCAGTTTTTATCGAACCAAGAACTCGAAAATCTTCCGTTGGGCGTCCATCGAAGAAGAGCGATGCCCTCACCGATGGTGAAAGGCCAATGGTATTTGGATCGAATATGTCTGAAGCGTTATCCCAATCCATCGATGTGGAAAGGGAGCCAGAAAACGATCCGCCAATCCGCACACTCTCTGATTTGAGAGCGGCCGAGACGGGATCTGTGGTGACGGGTGTCGCCGACTCGCTTTCAATCACTTCATCGCCGAAGAGCGCGTCCAGATCCATTTCAATATCCTGTCCGGCCCCCGTTTCCTGGGCTCCGGCGGCGAAAGCGACGGAAAGGAATAAGGCTATGGCCAGCGCCCTCGAGGTTCGCGCGAAATGTTTCATGCTTCTATCTCCTATAGGAAAACGGGAACTATCGGTTTACCTGCTCCAGGAAGGCTTTCGTGAAAACCTTGTCCGGCAGTTTTTCTACCGATTGCTCGGCCATGGTGATCTGGCTCTTCTCTCCCTTGTTGATCTCGTCCACGATGAGTATCTGTGAGGGGAGAAGCTTTCCGTCGAGAGTGACGTATTTGGGATAGAGTGTCGTTCGCATAAGGCGGCCGTTGACTGAGTAATCCTCCCGCTTCAAGGTCATCGTCTTGTCCTTGCGCACATAGAGAAGGACGCGATCGTAAGGCACCTCGTTCGTCCTGGCCTTGAGATCCAGTATCCAGACCGGGTATTTCCCTATCGTGCCTTCCGTAACCTTCTCGATAGTATAATCGTCGACCATGGACGAGGCGGTGAAATCCGAGTTTTTTGCTTCGCTGTTCTGGAGATTTTCCTTCACCGAGGAGTGGGAGAATTTCCTGCTCGTGGGGTCGTAGAACCAGACGTTGTCATCTTCGCGCAGGTATCCTTGGCCCTTATTGACGTCGGGAAGCATGACGAGGATGGTGAACTGCTTCTTCGTGTCGCGCCTGAAAACGCGCACCTGGCTCACGCTCTGTTTCTCGCCTGGTTTTTCCGAGACGATGGTGAAGAGGGAGGTGTAATCCTTTCCGGGGAAATTGCCC
>JBAZWK010000033.1:0-8774 GCA_041660365.1 Candidatus Shapirobacteria bacterium
ATATTTTTCGGTGGTACCGTCGACATAGCATAATACATGAATATTACCGATACTAAGGCCACTATTAACAAAAATTCTTTGATAAATATCAAAATTACCGACACTAAAATCAAAATTGCCACCGCTGTTACCCAAAAATCTTTATTTCGTTTTTGATAAGCCCGCTCTGGCGCTTCCCATTCAAATAAGATCCGTTCTTCGTTAACATCTGGTGTTTCACTACTCATATTTTGATTCTCTTCCATTAAAAATATCATAAAGCATTTTCACTAAATTTGATATACTTGTGAAGTCTTTTAGGAAGGGTGCGCCGAATGGTAAGGCACGGGTTCGCTAAACCCGCGTCCCGCAAGGGGCATGGGGGTCCGACTCCCCCCCCTTCCGCCAAAGTTAATCCAATTGGCTAAGGTAAAATATAAATATGAGTGAAAGAATAAGGGGACAAAAAATAGAAAATTTTCCTAAATTTGATTTAAGAAGAAAGAGTGGAGAGTTGGGATCTTTTGGAGATATACCCTATGAAATTACTTATGCCATAAGCAAAGAGAGTGACGAGGTAAGTCCAAAAAATCCAGCCATTAGTGTTTTATACCCAAATATAAGAGGCGGTCAGTCTTTAGGAATTCTGATTCATGAGTCTGTACCGAAAAAATTTAGATCGATATTGGTCTTTCATGAATTAGAGGAATCTCAATTAGTTATAGCAGCGGGAATGTCGGTTAAAGAAGCCCATAATTCAATTGAGAATATTACCGAGGAATACGCGAGAGAACTTTTAAAGGATCCGAGGGACTTAGAAACTTACCATCAATGGAAATCCGGATTGATAAAAGGTTGATGATTATTTTTTGTTTCGAAAATACAAAATCAGAGTAGTAATCAGAGAAAGGACAGATAAAATCAAACTGCCAATGATAACTTTAGTGAAATAGGGTTTGGTATTGTAAAACCAACGCATACAATCGTGATAGGAAAAATGCTGACAAGTGGTATCAAATTCACGATAAGTCGAGGGAGAAATTTTCCAATAAGCTAAAGCTGATAAAATAAGAAAAGAAAAAACGGCAATTAAACCAAGAGTTAAAATTTCTTTTTTAGAAATGACAACTGTTTTTTTATTTTTTTTCATAAAACAATTATAAACTATGAAAGTACTACTTCATGCTTGTTGCGCCGACTGCGCTTTGAAGTTTCTCCAGGCTATCAAAGCCGATAAATCGGCTTCCAGCCTGACAGTTTGTGTTTACTACTATAATCCGAACATTCACCCTAGGGCGGAATATAGTGCCAGATTAAAAGCCATGCAACAGGTTTGTACCGAAAATAAGGTAAAAATGATTATTCCAGATTGGAGACCAGTAGAATATTTTCAAAAAATCAGGGGCGACTTGGAAAGACCGAATAGATGTATAAAATGTTGGAATTTAAGATTGGAAGCAACGGCAAAATATGCCAAAGAAAATAATTTTGAGGCTTTTGCTTCAACTTTGGTGACCAGTGAATATCAGGATCAAGATAAAATCGAAAAAATTGCTTTAGAGAAAGCTAAAAAGTACGGCGTCAAATTTTGGCAACCTAAGGAAGTGGTCAAAGAATTAAAAACCAGCGGTTTTTATAAACAGTTTTTTTGCGGCTGTGTATATTCGATGAAGGAAAGATACGAAGAGAAATATGGGAAATAAAAAAAATCCTAAAGTCTAAAGCCGAAAAAGGAAAAATAAGGTAAAATAAGAAAATGGAAAAGACACTAAGACAGGATAAAATTAAGAAAGTAATAAATAACAGGCAGGAAGGGATAATTGTTTTAGAAAATATTGCCGATCCACATAATGCCGCGGCAGTGTGGCGGACAGCTGATGCCTTTGGTTTTCAAAAAATATATTTAGTCTATTCTCAAGAAAAAGCGATTAACCCCAAAAAAATTGGTAAAAAAAGTTCCAGCAGCGCCAATAAATGGCTGAGTTTTAAATTGTTTAAAAATATTGAGACATGTTATACCGAACTAAAAAAAGAGGGTTATAAAATTTATGCGACAGTGTTGGATGAAGAGGCCAAAGAGATTCGGGAAACCCGCTTTTGCCAAAGGCTACAGCGAGGTAAAGGAAAAATAGCGATAGTGTTGGGAAATGAACATCGGGGATTGTCGGAAGAGGCGATAAAGGGCGCCGATGAAAAAATTTATATTCCCATGAAGGGAATGGTACAGAGTTTAAATATCTCCGTAACTGCGGCGATTTTGATGTATGAGGTGGATAAACAAAGATCCGCCTCCGCCAAAGGCTACAGCGAGACGAAGGGAGACTTTAAGTTGGATAAAAAAGAAAGAGAAAAATTGAAAAAAGAATTTTTGTGGAAATAAAAAGGTATAATGAGATATGGCAGTTAAAAAAATCGGTGAAAAATATTTTTGTACAATTTGTGGCAACGAAGTAACGGTCACTAAAGTTGGCGGTGGGACTTTGGTTTGCTGTGGTAAAGAAATGGTGTTGAAATAATATGAATATATGAAATGGAATCTTGACGATATTTTGCCTTTAAATAAATTTGATGATTTATATCGAGAGATTGAAAAAGACATAAAAACTTTAGAGAAGTGGGTAGAAAAACTTGACCCGAAAATGAGTCAAGAAGAATTTGGAGAAATGTTGAAATTTGACGAAAAATTTGGGGTAAAAATGGCTAGACTAGCTTATTTACCAGGTTTGATGGAAGCAGTGGATCAAAAAGATCAAAGGGCAAAATTAATGAGAAGCCGAGGGGAAAACTTGGCTTTAAGAGTTAGTGAAGTTGGTATAAAAATCGGTTTATGGATTCAGGGAAAAAGAGAACCAATTTTGGATGATAAAAATGCGGAAAGATTGTTTAATACAATTCCAGATTTGGAATATGGTTTAAAAAGAAGCCGGGAGGGAGCAAAATTTACCCTGAACGAAAGAGAAGAACAAATTATTGACCATAAAGATGTTAATGGAGTAAGTGTGTTGAACGATTTAAGAGAAATGATGGAAACAGAGTTTGAATATAGATTAGTAGTGGGAAAATTAGACAAGAAGATAAGTAGTCAAGCGGAATTATTATCATACGTGTATAACCCAAAAGCAGAAGTAAGAGAAGCGGCTTATCGGGCTTTATTTAAAAAACAAAAAGAAAATTTGGACAAATTTTTTGCCATTTATCAGGGTATTGTCAAAGACTGGGCTTATGAAACTAAATTAAGGGCTTATTCCTCCCCTATCGGCATGAGAAACTGGGGAAACCATGTTCCAGATAAGGCAATAGAGAGTTTACTTGAAGTTTGCAGTCAAAACGTAGGTGTTTTTCAAAAATATTTTAAATGGAAAGCTAAAGAATTAGGACTGAAAAAGTTAAAACGTTTTGACATTTATGCGCCACTACAAAATACAGACAAAAAAATGGATTTTGAGGAAGCTAAGGCAACAGTATTAAAAGCGTTAAATGAATTTTCACCAGATTTTTCTAAAAAAGCCGAAAAAATTATTAACGAAAAACATATTGATGTTTTACCCAACAAAAATAAAAGAGGTGGGGCTTTTTGCGCCACCGTGGCACCGGAAGTTACTCCTTATGTATTGCTAAATTTTACGGGAAAATCGAGAGATATTAGTACTTTAGCCCACGAGTTGGGACATGGAATCCATTCACTTTATGCCAAGGACCACTATCCATCAAGCCAAGGGGCAAATTTACCATTAGCAGAAACCGCTTCAACATTGGCAGAATTAATTTTGTTTGAAAAAATAATGAAGAATGAGACAGATAAGGAAGTAAAAAAGTCCTTGCTTTCAGACAAAATTGCTGATGCGTATGCCACTATCTGCCGACAAAATTATTTTATAAAATTTGAAATCAAAGCCCACGAAGCTATCGATAAGGGCATCACCGTAAAGGATTTGTCAAAAATGTATTTAGAAACCTTAAAAGAGCAATTTGGTAATAGTATTCAAATTGATCCAATTTTTAAAGATGAATGGAGTTATATTTCTCATATTTTTGAAAGTCCATTTTATTGTTATGCTTATAACTTTGGAGAATTATTATCTTATGCTCTGTTTGCTAACTACAAAAAAGAACCTAATATATGGGTAAAAATAATTGAAGATATTTTAAAAGCCGGCGGCAGTCAAGATCCCCAAAAGATTTTACAAGGTGCTAAAATAGACATTTGTTCGCCAAAATTTTGGCAGGACAGTTTTAATATAGTTCGTGCCTGGGAGGAAAATTTAGAGGCACTGTGATAAGATGCTACTATATAAGTAGTAGTTATTACGTTAATATAAAAATATGAAAGAAGAAACAAAAAAACGCTTAATGGAATTCTTTTCCAAATATCCGTTAAAAAAATACAAAAAAGGTCAAATTATTTATGAACCTGGAGATGATTTTGAGGGAGTAATTTTTGTTAAAAACGGTTATTTACGGGTTTATGATGTTGGTAAAGACGGTCGAGAAACCAGTATTCAGCTTTTTAAACCTTTATTCTATTTGTCCTTGATAAATGCTAGAACTAAAATTAAAAATAGACATTTTATTGAAGCCATAACCCCGGTCGAAGTTTGGGTAGCACCAAAAGCTGATTATACCGAACTAATGGCTAAAAATTCTAGTTTTTATGATGAAGTGGCTAATGGATTTTTAGAAAAATTTGTGGACATGACCACATATATGTCACAACTAATTTCCGGCGATGCTTACAGTAAGGTGGCCAGCTTAATTCACTCGTTGGCAGAAGAATTTGGAGCGGTAAAAAATAAAAAAACCACCATTAAATTTAAAATCACCCACAAAATGATTGCTTCATTGACCGGTTTAACCAGAGAAACAGTGACCTTGCAGATGTTAAAACTGGAAAAAGACGGTTTAATTGACAATTATCGAAGACAAATTGTGGTCGAAGATATGAAAGCTTTGAAAAAAGCTTTGGGGTACGAATAAGAAACTTTAACCCTTCCCCATCTCTTCCCTTGACAGGGCAGGGAGAATTTAATGGAGATTAATATTTTTAACAAATCAGATCGGTTTGATGTTAGGATTTGGTAATGAAAAAGTGGTTAACAAGAAGTTTTTTAGCGGTATTTTTTCTGACTGTTTTTTGCGGAAAAGTAAATGCTTATGACTATGAGATCACTGATTTTAACAGCCAAATTAAACTGGAACAGGACAGCAGTTTGACGGTTAGAGAAGAAATTGATACTAATTTCTTGATAGCTAAACACGGTATTTTTCGAATAATTCCCTATATATATAGTCGAAATGGAAAAACAATTAGAGCGGAAATAAATGTTTTAAGGATCGAGAATGACGATGGAATTAGTATTCCCTACACAATAGAAAATTATAAACAAAGTAAAAAAATTAAAATCGGGGACGCAAATTCAACTGTAATCGGAAAAAACGATTATTTTATTGAATACAAAGTTAAAAATGTGGTACCGGATTATGGTGAGGGACCAGAAATTTATTGGAATGTGACCGGAGATGAGTGGGAAGTACCAATTGAAAAAGCCAGTGCGACAATTGAATCCCCTTTTGGAAAAATTGTGAAAACAGAATGCTTTGGATGCCAAAGTACTTTTTCAGATAGGCAAGCCAATTTTACGGGAGAAGAAGGGCTGACAATTGTGGCCCAAATTGATAAAAATAATTTATTGAAAATGCCCAGTGAATGGGACAAAAAAGTAAAAAATGTAATTGATAACTGGGGGTATGCGGTGGCGGTTTTGCCATTATTAATAATGCTAATTGCCTGGTATAAAAAAGGGCGGGATAAAAGATACTTGACGGAAAATGTGTTTTATAAAACAGATAACTCGGTAGAGAAAAATGTGTCAGTGTTGAGCCGGCCGCATTTGCCCTTAGTTTATAGTCCAATTGATGGACTAAGCCCAAGCGAAGTAGGAACAATAATTGACGAAAAATTTGATACCAAAGACGCGGTGGCAGAAATTGTGGAATTGGCAAGATTGGAATATTTGACAATTAAAAAGGTAGAAAACAAGGGTATTTTTGGGATTGTAACCCGTGACTATGAGTTAACAAAAACAGATAAAACAACTGAGAATCTAATAAAATATCAGAAATATTTATTAGAAAGCTTGTTTAGCATCGACATTGGAATTGAAGCTAAAACAATTCAAAACGAAGAAATCAAAAAGTTTACCAAAAGGGCATTAGAACAAATTACAGTAAAGGTTTCTGATCTTAAGGATCATTTCTATATACATCTAAAAGAACTGAGAGAAAAGGTATATCAGGAAATGGTACTGAAGAATATGTTTCCGGAAAGCCCGGATGATGTCAGAAAAAAATGGTTAGCAATAGCAGTAGCATTAAATTTTATGGCTATATGGGGAATAATTTTCTTTTTTGCCAGTGTTACTGGTAATGGTGGACCGGTATTAGTGGGGATACTTGGAGTGATCCCCTCATTGATAATGGCATGGTTTATGCCAAGAAAAACAGCTAAAGGATACAGTTTAAATCGACAGGCAGTGGGATTAAAATATTACCTATCTAAAGGCAAATGGCGAGAAGAAGTGGCTGAAAAACAGCTATTTTTAGAAGAAATGCTACCACTGGCGATAACTTTGGGGATAGTAGATCAGTTGGCAACTGATATGAAAGATTTGGGAATTGAACCACCAAAATATTTTCAAGGAATGGCGATGAATAGTTTTGTAAGTGATATTGGTAATTTTAATGCTATGGCGGCGACGGGATTAGTGACGGCGCCAAGCCATTATTCCGGATCGGGGTCTTGGTCGGGAGGGAGCGGATTTAGCGGCGGGGGTGGCGGTGGTTTTGGTGGCGGCGGCGGAGGCAGCTGGTAATCTATTCCCGACAACAGTCGAGGATTTTGCCAATAATTCCACTAACCTTGCCTAACATATCGGATTTTTTGTAGTCGAGGGGGGTGTCTTTTTTTGATTCACCTTTTTGGGCGTCGGCGAGCGTCGCCCCTACACCTTTGTTGTCAACTAAACCTAAATTAATACCCCAAAAAAGATTATATAAATCAAAAGATTTTTTAAAGAGGTCATAGGCGGTTTTGGTGTCACCTTTGGTTTGGTATTTAGTACCAACTTCCATGACGCGCATGGAGGCGGCTAAGAGATGTTTACTGGTACACCAAACTTCACCTTCATAATCGGGAATCAACATTTTCATAAGACTTTTGCGCATTTCTCGGGCCTCGTTTAGTAATTCAAAATATTTGGTCTTGCCGGTTTTATTGCCATTAAAAAACATATGTTCTTCGATGGCAATGAGATTCATGACAGCCATCGATAAATCTTCACCAGAGGCTAAATCAAATTTATGACCTTTTTCAACGTTTTTAACTTTATCCATGAAATTTTGAAGATCGAGATTTTTGTTCGTCATAGTGTATTTTATCAACTAATGAGAAGGGCGGCGGAGACAAGCAGAAAAATACCCAAGGAATGGGATAAAAGTGAAATTAGGGCAAATTGAAGTAAGGTAGTGGAAGAGAGACCCATCAGACTAATACCAAGCTCGTCGGGAAGAGGTGAAGCAATGATTAAAGCGCCAATAACAGGCAGTGTCCAGGAGAAGTATTTAGTGTGAATAATTTTCTTAAGGTGATTTTTAGCGAGAAAATGCTCATAAATTGGGGTAATATCTTCAGAAACTTTGTCTTTAACAAAGAGAAAAATTAGAATATCAGCGCTAAGAGCACCGGAAACACCACAAACTATTAGCCAGAAAGGATCGAGAATTTTGGCAAAATTTAAAAGTAAGAGTGCCCCAGTAGCGGCAGTAAAAGTGGAGGTAAATAAGAAACCAGAAAAGACAGCCCCAAAATAGCCAAATTTTTCAATTTCTTTAATTATTACGGCGAAAAATGGTAAACGAGACAGAATTAAGGCAAAAAGGAAACCGCCTAATAATAGGAGAAGATTGGAATGGCGACGGCGGCGAAGATGATGGGGAGTCACTTTAAAATTATAGCTTAAACGCGAGTTTAAAAACGAGGGTGGTAATTAAAACGAGACTTACGGGAAAAACGACCTTAGCATAAGGAAAAAGAGTCTTAGCGCCGTTTTTATATTTAGTAAAACCATAAATAAAGTTGCCAATAAACATGGTGATAAGACCGATGCTTTGGCCAAAAATAATTTTATCAATACCGAGAAGACGATTGGAAAGATGACCGATTTGGCCGGTAAATTGGAAATAAAATAAGGTTAAACCCAGCATTATGAGTGATAGAATCCAAGGATTGTGAAGAATTTTTCCTTTAAGTTTTGAAGCAAGCCAAAAAGCAATGGCCGTATTTAAGGCAGAAATCCAAATAGAAACCAGAAGATCATCAACACCGAGTTTTTTAGCAATTAACATTCCCCCACCGACAGTAACGATACAGATAGGACATTGGGCATAAATAGGATTGACGAAGGTCATAGATTAGTTTATTGTAATAAATAATTAATGGTTTAGTAGTTGATAGAATTTAAGAATACTACTACAATTGTAGTTATGAGTAAAGAAACAATAATCGTTTTAGCTTTAGTAGTGGCCGCCTTTTTTGGAGGTTATTATTTTGCCAAAAATAATGGAAACACAAATACAGCAACCGCGACACCAACAACAGCAGTACAACAACAAGCGGCGGCAGCGACAGTAACTATTGATCAAGTGAAAGCCTTATTTAACAGCAATAATATGGTCTTTGGCGATAAAAACAGTAAATTACTAATAGTAGAGTTTAGCGACCCCAGTTGTCCCTACTGCAG
>JBAZWK010000034.1:0-8469 GCA_041660365.1 Candidatus Shapirobacteria bacterium
ACCAAGCGAAAACAGTCGTTTGTTGGCATTAGTGGGAATATTTAGTATTCTGGTCCAAGGTGGATTACTGCAAATAAAAAGTTTTTCACCCAGAAAAAGTGTTTATTTCTCAATAATTCTTAGCTCATTTACTTTAATACTAATGGGGGCAAATAGTAATATTAGTCTTTTATATTTGCTGATACCGGTAATATCGTTGGGAAACGGTTTATTGGCCATATATTTACCAACCTGGCTATCAACTAGAAGTGAAAAAGATCCTGAAGGAGAATTGATGGGAGCCTTTGAAAGTTTTGGAAGTGTGGGTAGAATTATTGGGCCAGCAATTAGCGGTATTTTTGTTAACTATTATCCAAGACAGGTTTTTTTTGGAATGGGAAGTATTTTAATACTATTGACATTAATGCTGGGACGACATAAGATGGGTACATTACCGAAGATTACCCGAAATGAGCAATGAACCACTAGCAGCAATACTGAGACCTAAGAATTTAGACGAATTTATCGGGCAAAAACATTTGGTGGGTGAAGGGAAACCACTACGGATGGCAATTGAGAGCCATCAAATATTTTCCATGATTTTTTGGGGGCCGCCAGGGGTGGGCAAAACCACTTTAGCGCGAATTATCGCCAAAGAAGCACAAGCAGAATTGTACGAATTATCGGCAGTATCGGCCAGTAAAGACGATATTAAAAAAATAATTGGGAGCCACCTTGGCAACCAAACCAATTTGGTTAAAAAGATTTTATTTTTGGATGAGATACATAGATTTAATAAAGCCCAGCAGGACTTTTTATTGCCATCAGTCGAATCAGGGGTGTTAACTTTGATTGGAGCGACCACTGAAAATCCAAGTTTTGAAGTGATTGCCCCCCTACTGTCTCGATGTCGAGTTTTTACTCTAAAAGAATTTAGTGACGAAGAAATGGGAGAGGTAATTAATCGGGGTCTAAAAATTTTGAAAATGAAGATGACTAAGGACGCTAAAGAGTGGTTGGTCAACATGGCCAACGGCGATGCGAGACAAGCGATTACGATGATTGACAATGCTTCAACATTGTATGGTGATTTAAAAATGGAATCTTTAAAAAATGCTCTGCAAAATTCTTTTTTACGATTTGATAAAAAGGGCGATGAACACTACAACACCATCAGCTCATTATTGAAGTCTTTGCGAGCTTCAAATGTTGATGCTTCTTTGTATTACCTCGCTAGAATGGTGGAGGCAGGTGAAGACCCAAAGTTTATCGCCAGGCGATTAGTGATATTCGCCAGTGAGGATATTGGCATTGCTAACTCAAATGCCCTGTTACTGGCAAACCAAGTATTTCGAGCAGTCGAAACAATCGGGTATCCTGAGTGTCAAGAAAATCTCGCTCACGCTGTAGTTTATCTTGCTCAATGCCCCAAAGACCGCAGTGCCTACGATGGTTTTATGGCTGCACTTGCCGATGTAAAAACCTACGGCAATTTACCCATTCCCCTCTCGATTCTTAATCCGGTAACAAAGTTAATGGAAGATTTGGATTATGGAAAAGGTTATGACAAGTACACCAAGGAATCATTACTTCCAGAGAAATTAAAAAATAAAAAATATTTTAGGGAGAAGAAAAAATAAAATTATTATTTACTATAAACTTATGAAAATGACTGATGAAGATTTTATGAAAATTGTAATTACTAAAGGTAAACAGCGTTTAGAAAAAGGCGAATCACCTAATTTATCGATTATGGTAAAAGATAATTTAATTGTTGCCGAGGGCCATAGCACTGTGGGTAATTTCGAAATTTCAGGACACAACGATGCTAATTGTATTAATAATGCTTGTAAAAAATTGAAGACTTTTAATTTAGAAAATTGCATTATGTACAGCACTATTGAACCGTGTTCAATGTGTTTAGGCTGTGCTTCTTGGGCTGGGCTAAATAGAATAGTTTTTGGCGCTTTTCTAGAAGATATACCAGAAAATCATTATGAAATTGCTGATTATCATGCCATCGAACACGCTAAAAAACTACTGCCGGCAAATGGTAAAAAAATGGAAATAATTGGTGGAGTAAAACAAAATGAATGTAAGGAATTAATGAAAAATATTAAAAATTGGATGCTAGTTAAATAAATTTTTTAATGAAACAAGCACCGGGGGTGTTTAGTAAGAGAGTAATTGAACTGGCATTAAAAATTCCAGAGGGGCGAGTGACAACATATGGACTTTTGGCGGTGGCGGCGGGGGGACATCCAATTTTGGCGCAAATGATTACTAGTATTTTAGGAAAATCGAAAGAGGTAAATAAAATCCCTTTTCACAGAATTATTTACAGTAATGGTAAAATTTGGAGCCACCCAAAATACGATAAAGTTAGAAAAAAACTTTATAAAGCCGAGGGAATAAAATTAGATAAAAATAATCGGGTAATTGATTTTGAAAAATTGGTTTATACTTTTTGATAATGTATTTTGTTTATATTCTTCAATGCGCCGACAACACTTTATATACAGGAATTACCACTGATTTGGAAAGAAGAGTTAAAGAACATAATTCATCTAAACTTGGGGCAAAATATACTAAAGCCAGGCGACCGATAAAATTAGTTTATTCGAAAGAATTTGCCAATAGATCGACAGCCTTAATTGAAGAGGCGCGAGTTAAAAAATTATCGCGACTTGAGAAACTAAATTTTATCAGGAAATAATTTGCCTTTGGGTTTATGGAGTTTATCCCCTATTGAAAATTTTTGCCAAAGTTCCCGAGAAAGGCCAAGATTATGAACATCTCCATTATCCCTTTTAACCACTAAAAAATAGTAATCATGGACAATGTTAGTATCATTATCTTCAACAGAATTAACTTTTTTATCAGTAACAACACCCGACCATTCTTCATTTTTTGACTTAGAAATTAGTCTAAAAATTAAACGGAGGAAAAGAAAAATTAAGAAGGCAAAGAAGGCAAAAAATATAATAAGTGGACTAAAAACTACTGCTTTTTCCATATTTTGAAATAGGGTTTATATAAATTTATAATTTTATCGGTAAGTTTTTTATGACCTGGGATAAGATTATATAAAGTTAAATGAATTCCAAAAACTAGAAGAAAAGCACCTAGAGGCATGATAAAAAAACCAATGATAAAGGGGGCCAAAAAAAAGCCCAAAATTAGGAGGATTAGTCCGATGACTGAATATTTATTGGGATGATAAAGAGACCCTAAAATATTGTTGAAATTGATAGCTAATTATACAATAATCGAAAAGAGATTTAGCGAATAATGATTTGAGCGGCTTTTTTAAGGTTGCTAAACCAAGTGTTAACGGCATCGCTTTGAGCTTGAGAACTTAGTTGTTCAGTGGCCATGGTTTGAAGTTGTTCTTTAGTAGAACCAGTAGGCAGGGCAGTTTTATTGTCCACTAAAAATTTATCGATTTCGGCTTGAGTAACGGTCACTTGAGGATTAGCCAATTTTTCGGCAGTTTTTTGAAGACGAATTTCATTTTCAAGATCAGCCAGGGTCATACCTTCAGAAGTCAAAGCGGCATCAAGGGTTTGACCTTGAGCGGTAATTTGGGCTTCAACTTTTTTAACTTCGGCATCAATAACACTTTGATCAACAGTCACTTTTTGTTTAGCAGCTTCCTGGTAGACTAAAGCTTCATTAACTAACTGAGTAATGGTTTGTTTCTTATCCTGTTTTTCCAAAGTCTCGAGGTAAGCAAGACGGGAAATTGGTTTACCATTAACGGTGGCGACCACTCCAAAACGGTAATAAGCATAAACAGCAGCAGCAATAATTATTAAACCTAAAATTAGGGGAAAATTGATTTTTTTGTGAGTTTTAGTAAGAAGAGGCTGACTAACTACCGCAGCTTCGGATTCTTTTTTAACGATCCTTTTGGTTGTTTTATTTGTTATTTTTTTCATTGGAACAGTATAGCACCACATTTTTGGGAAAGAAAAGTATTCAGTTAAAATTCAGCTAACCGATTATAATAGAGTTATGAAAATACTTTTAGTCGAAGACGAACACCGCATTGCTCAATCAATTAAAAAAGGCTTAGAACAAGAAAGAATGGCCGTAGATGTGGCCTATGATGGTATTGAAGGCTACGACCTAGCCATTGACGAAGAGTACGACGTCATTGTTTTAGATTTGATGTTACCAGGAATGAATGGTTTGGAAATTTGTGACAAATTACGGCAAAACAAAAAAGAAACTCCTATATTAATTTTAACCGCTCGGGGCCAAGTAGAAGATAAAGTGGAAGGTTTAAACAAAGGCGCTGATGATTATTTAACCAAACCTTTTGCTTTTGAAGAATTAATTGCCAGAATCAGAGCTTTAATTAGGCGCCCCCAAAATATTAAAGATGAATTATTAAAAATAGATGAATTGAGTTTGAATGTTAGCAGTTTTGAGGTAATTAGAAATAAAAAAATAATTAAGTTATCGAGTAAAGAATTTACTCTATTGGAATTTTTAATGAGACATCCAAATCAAATTTTAAGCAAAGAACAAATTATGAATCATGTGTGGAGTTATGAAACTGATATTCTACCCAACACTGTTGAAGTGTACATTCGCAATTTAAGGAATAAAATTGATAAGGGATTTAAATATCCATTAATTCAAACTGTTAGAGGTTTTGGCTATAAGATAGGTAAAAATGTTTAAGACAGCGCGACTAAAATTAACAGGTTGGTATTTGTTGATCATCATGGTGATTAGTATTTCTTTTAGTGGGGTAATTTATGGCATGGTAAATATGGAATTAGAAAGATTTATTCATGCGCCACGATTTCGAATTGAGGAAATTTCTCATGAAGATCAGGATGCCTTATTGGTAGAAAGCCAAAATAGATTAATAGTGACTTTAATAGAAATAAACGGCATAATTTTGATAATTTCTGGAACTTTGGGTTATGTACTGGCCGGTAAAACATTGTCCCCCATTCAAAAAATGTTGGAAGAACAAAAGCGTTTTGTCGGTGATGCCTCACATGAACTAAGAACTCCTTTAACTGCTTTAAAAGCCATGTTGGAAGTTGGTCTAAGAGATAAAGAAATGGATATGACAGAAGCGAGAAAATTAATTTCTGAAAGTATTGAAGAAAGTGATAAATTAAAAAATCTTTCTGACTCTTTGTTGGAATTGGCCAGAGAAAATGTTAACGGACGAAAAATAACTTTAGAAAAATTACGAGTTAAGGAATTAGTGACAGAAGCAATTAAGAAAGTAGAACTGAGGGCAAAAACAAAAAAAATTAAAATTTTAGTCAATACTAATGGCACGACAATTAAAGGAAGCAAAGATAAATTGACGGAATTACTGGTCATATTATTAGATAATGCGATTAAGTATAGTCCTAAAAATACCGAAATAAAAATTAGTGCCAAAGAAAGCCAACACCAAGCCATAATAAAAATTAGTGATCAAGGACAAGGTATCGAAGAAAAAGATTTACCTCATATTTTTGAAAGATTTTATCGAGCCGATAAAGTTAGAGGCCACGATGACGAGGGTGGTTATGGTTTAGGATTGGCAATTGCCAAAAAAATTGTGGAAGAAAATAATGGAAAAATTTTAGTCAGAAGTGTGGTCGGCCAGGGTAGTGAGTTTAAAATCAATCTACCAATTTTCAGTTAATCTTCAGAATTAAAAATTACAATCGGGTCATGAAAATAAATAAGAAAGTTAAAATTGCCGTAATTGTGGCAGTAGTGTTGATTTTAGGAATTGTTATTTTTACCAAAATAAAAAGTAGCCAAAGTAGCAAGCCTCAATATAATACCAGTGTTGCGGAAAAAGGGACTTTAATAGTTTCATTAACAAGTTCTGGTCAGGTGGCCGCCACTAATAGCCGAACAGTGACCACGACAGCTTCAGGGGTGGTGTCTAAAGTTTATGTTAAAGAAGGTCAAAAAGTATCAACCGGAACACCAATAATGTTGATTACACTGGATATGGATGGACAACAACAACTACAATCGGCCTATGCTCAATTACAATCGGCTCAAAATAATTTAGTGGCTACTCAAAATAAAATTTATTCGCTGGACAGTAGTTTGACTAGCACAAAAAATATTTTTAATAACCAGTGGGCAAGTATTTCACCAGATGACCCGGGATATATTCAAGCTCATGATAATTTATTGTCGGCTCAAGCAAATTATGACGCCTTAAAATCGCAGGTGGCTCAAGCACAATCATCCTTAATATCGGCACAAATGTCTTATCGAGCGGCTAGTGCCACAGTTTATGCGCCAATTTCGGGAACAGTTTCGGCAATTTCTTTGGCACCGGGAATGGTGCTTAATCCAACTAGTAATTCCAATAGTAGTTCTAATGTGTCAAATAAAATTGCAATTGTGAAAACTAGTGCGACACCAGCAATTTCAGTATTATTAACTGAAATTGACGTACCCAAAGTTAAAGTGGGAGATCAAGCCACTATTACCTTAGATGCTTTACCCAATAAAAGCTATACCGGAAAAGTGATTGCCGTAGATACTAGTGGTACGGTTAGTTCAGGAGTGGTTAGCTATACCACGACAATTAAATTAGATGCCGATGCACCGGATATTTTGTCAAATATGTCAGCAACAGCAAATATTATTACTGATGTTGAGGATGGGGTGATTATGGTGCCGGTATCTGCGGTACAAACTGCAAGCGATGGGACCACAACTGTCAGAGAACTTAAAAATGGTCAATTAACCTCAATACCAGTGGAAGTAGGAAATTCAAATACAACTCAAACTATAATTAGCTCCGGAGTTAATGAGGGTGACACAGTGATTACTGGAATAGTCAGCTCAACAACAACTAAGACTTCATCGACGACATCAACTTCTGTTTTTGGTAGTTCCAGAGGCGGATTTGGAGCAGCCTTAGGACGTTAATTAATTTTGGATTTAAAAATGAAAAATAACGTCATAATTAAAATTAGTCACCTGAGTAAGATATATAAAACAGATGTCGTGGAAACAGTGGCCTTATCGGATGTTTCTTTTCAAATAGAAAGGGGTGAATTTGTGGCTATTATGGGGCCATCAGGATCGGGAAAATCGACATTAATGCATATTTTAGGGGCTTTGGATAAGCCAACAATTGGGGAATATTTATTAGACGGAGAAAGTGTGGAAAATTTAAAAGATGACGAATTGGCCGATATTAGAAATCGAAAAATCGGTTTTGTGTTTCAGTCTTATAATCTGTTACCAAGAACAACGGCTTTAAAAAATGTGATGCTGCCGATGGCTTACGGTGGAATACCAAAAGAGGAAAGAGAGGCAAAGGCGGAAAAATTATTGAAAATGGTAGGCCTGGGCGACAGACTAAAACATACTTCGAATCAATTGTCCGGCGGTCAACAACAGCGGGTAGCAATTGCCAGATCACTGGTGATGAACCCGGCCATATTATTAGCTGATGAGCCAACCGGAAATATAGCCTCGGATCAAGCCGAAGAAATCATGACAATTTTTAGAAAATTAAACGACGAAGGTCATACAATTGTGATGATTACCCATGAGCAGGATATTGCGGAACATGCCAAAAGAATTATCCATATCAAAGATGGCAAAATTGCGGAGGACAAAATTAATATTAAACAAAAAAAATTATGATGGAAATATGGGAACAATTAGTCGAAAGCTTGGGAACACTGACTCTGAATAAAACCAGGACCGGATTGGCAATATTGGGAATTGTGATTGGAATTGGTAGTGTAATTGCCTTGGTATCCTTGGGACAGGCAACTCAATTATCAATTCAAAACCAAATTCAATCTTTGGGAGCTAATTTATTAACTATTTCCCCAGGATCGGCACAATCCACAGGCGGAGTCAGAAGCGCCGCTGGCAGCCGGACAACTTTAACCTTAGAAGATGCTAAGGCAATTGCAGCCTCAACAGATTTAACGAATTATATCGACAGTGTGTCACCAGAATATTCCGGTAGAACTCAGATAACAACTGTGGGTAACAACACCAATACTGAAGTGGTTGGATCAACACCAACATATACCACGATTCATAAGGTGAACATAGCTTCGGGGAATTTTATTACTCAAACGGATGTGGATAGTATGAGTAAAGTGGCAGTATTGGGGCCACAAGTAGTTAGTGATTTGTTTGGAGACGGAGCTAATCCAATCGGACAGACTATTAGAATAAAAAGTCAAACTTTTATCGTGATTGGAGTGACGGTTTCGAAGGGTGGATCTGGATTCATGAATCAGGACGATATGGTTTATATTCCTCTAACTACGGCACAAAAACAAGTTTTTGGAGTTAATTATCTGAGTTCAATTGCCCTAGAAGCAAAAAGTGCGGAATTAATGACTCAAGCCCAGGATCAGGTGGGTTATTTTCTGTTAGCGAGACACGGATTAAGTGACCCCACAAAAGCTGATTTCTCAATTATGTCCCAACAGGATATTTTGAATACAGCGACAGCCACCACAGGAA
>JBAZWK010000035.1:0-8105 GCA_041660365.1 Candidatus Shapirobacteria bacterium
ACATCTCTTTCACTTTACAATCATCTTCTGCGGCTGGATCCTCATATTCTACACCCTCGGCATGTACCGGCTGGAAAGGCCTTTCGACGATTTCCGATTTCTCCAGCGCGTTCTTCTTGGGTCGCTCGTTGCGGGGCTCGCGTCGGCTGGTTACTTCTACCTCATACCCGGAATCCCCATCGAGCCAAAAACCGTACTGTTTCTTTTCGTAGTGCTCTACACCATCGTATTCTGGCTCTGGCGCTATGGATTGGGAAAGCTGCGCAAGCTCGACAGCATGCGTGTCGGTATCGGCTTTCTGAACCTGCGCTCCGAATCCTTCGGCATAATCCGTGAAACCCTGTCGCGCAACGCCCTCGGCTACGATATCAAATTCATCTATAACCCTCCCGAAGGGATGGAAATTCCGGCGGGTATGCGCAGTGTTACCAGGATAGAGGATCTGCGCACGGCGGTGGAGGACACCGATACCGATCTCATAATTCTTGGGGAACAAGCTCCCTCTTCGCAGGAGCTCACACGCGTACTCTACAGTCTTTTGGACAGGCGAGTACGATATATGCGGCTGCCGGATTACTATGAACTGGTGGTACGGCGCGTCCCCATCGGTATCATCGATGAAAACTGGTTTCTCGAAAATATAGATCTCAAAATGAAAAAGCCCTACGAAGCCATCAAGCGAGGCACCGATATACTGCTGTCCCTGGCACTGATCATCATACTTTCTCCCCTCTGGCCTTTCGTCGCCCTGGCGATAAAACTATCCGGCAAAGGTACAGTCTTTTTTAAGCAGACAAGGCTTGGCCGTTTCAATGTTCCTTTTTCAATTCTCAAGTTTCGCACCATGCGCGTCGAATGCAACGATCACGAGCCGACAGGACTCAATGATTCGCGGATAACTCGCGTTGGAGCTTTCCTCCGATCGTCACGATTGGATGAAACCCCGCAAGTGATCAACATTCTGAGGGGCGAAATGAGTTTTGTAGGCCCCCGTCCAGAACGTCCCGAGATCGCCTTCGCGCTCGAAAAAGCCATCCCTTACTACAGGCAGCGGCACCTTATAAAGCCCGGAGTCACGGGCTGGGATCAGGTTTCCGGCGAATACCATTCTCCCTCCATCGAAGACACCTATGAAAAACTTCAGTACGATCTCTATTATCTGAAAAACATGTCGTTCTACCTGGATGTATCCATATTCTTCAAGACAATAATGACCGTATTCAAGAGAGAAGGACGCTAACGTGAAATCTCTGCGATCCAATCTTGTCGGCTTGCGTAGACTTTTACCGCTCATGGCATGCGTTTTCGTGATTTTCCCGCTTCCAGCGCTGGATTTTCAGGTGAAGGCATCGGGCAATTATTCCACAGAGAGCGCGAATCGGCTCTTTCTCGATGGAGCCTTCGATTTTTCGCATGTCGATGGACCGTTCGCGATGTCGTGGGAAATAAGCGTCGACAGCGAAGGCAGCTATCCCGAGCCCTTTCTCGGCGACTTCTACGGCGCCTTTTCGCTCGACATCAGAAACGCTGGCCTTGTCTATAATGTGGGCCCCCTCTCGCTCTATCTGGGAAAATTGCCCCTCAAGGACGAAATAGACAGCCCTTACTCGCTCTTCCTTTCGGGAGCCTCGCCTTCGGCGATGACAGGCGGCTTCCGCTATGAATCCGGCCCCTTCGCTTTTTCGAACCGCTGGGTGGGTCTGGATCGCAATGTGGAAAGCGGGCTCTATATCGACGATGGGGATCCGGATATCTACAACGATCGCGGCGCCGTGCTTAAAACCTATTCCTATAGCCTTGGAAACCTTCGTCTGGGATTCCAGGATGCCACGATCTTCCAGGGAGCGTATTTCGACATCGATGTATTCGCCAATCCGGCGCCATCGTTCTTCGTGCAGTACGTGCTTTCGGCTTCGGGCCGGCCCAACTCCCGCTCGGGCGACCAGAACAGCATCATGGGATTTTTCGGCGACTACCAGGGCGAAGGGTGGAGCGCCTATGCCCAGCTGCTGGTCGACGATTTCAACTTGAACAGGTTCATCGATCCCTCGGCGTACCAGAATCCGGATAAAATCGCCTGGTCCCTCGGCGGCAAGCTTGAACTCCCGCTCGGCGCGTTGGGTTTTTACACGGCGGGCGCCACCAAATACACCTTCGAGTCGGTGGGCGGCGAATTCTATTCCTATACCATGCATGCGGGCTCGGCCATTTATTCCGATAATCAGACGATAGCCGTACCCCTGGAAGATCAAATGCTCGGCTATGTCTATGGCGAGAACAACCTGGCCTTCCTCGCCACATGGAGCGCGCCCCTCGCCGGGATGGATGTGGAGACGGGGCTCGAGCTTGTGCTCTCGGGATCCAAGTCGCCCACCAATCCCTGGCATGACGGCGAATCCTGGTCGACCCTCGGCACCCAGCTGCTCAACGATCCCGTCCTGGAAGTCCGCGTTCTCCTCGATCTGAGGCTGTCCCGGCGATTCGGCCAATTTACCCTCTTCGCCCAGACCAAAACAGGCTATATCGCGAACAGGCTGGAGCCCGACTATGGCAGCACCGATCCTGCCGATTATGGGGAGCCGGTGTTCAGGCCCACAGGCGATTCCGGACCTGTCGCGGAGATCAGCCTCGGAGGAGCATGGAGCTTTGGCCTGTGATTTCTAGTCCGGATCGTCTTCGATGCGCATAGCCTTTTTCTCAGACGCTTACCACCCGCGCGTGAGCGGCCAGGTCGCTTCGATCGACGAATTCTGCAAATGCCTGACGGAGCGCGGACACGATGTCTGCATCGTCTGTCCCTCCTATCCCCCCGAACGCATGCATAGCCGGCCCGACCCCTTTCGCACCATCAGGGTGCCTTCCGGCTCGGCCATCGTCTCCGAGGACGATCGCCTTGCCATCCCCTGGCGGTTGGGTGAGGCGGAGCGCGCGGTCGACGAGTTCAGGCCGCAGGCTGTCCATGTGCAGACGGAATTTTCGATAGGAGCCTTGGGACGTCGTTACTGCAGGCGCCGCGGTATTCCCATAGTTTCTACCTGCCACACCTACTATGAACAATACATCCAATGGTACCTGCCCCTCCTTCCCGAATTCCTGAGCAGGCCGGCTGTCCGCGCGTGGTTAAGGAAGGTATATGCGGAAGACGACCTGATAGTGACGCCTTCCAGGCATATATGCGATGTCCTGCGCGGCTACGGCATAGATCGGGAATTCGCCATCATCCCCACAGGCGTCGACGAACGCATGTTTTACCCTCGCCCTGAACAGGCGGCAAAATACAGGAAGGAACTGGAGCGGAATCATCCAGGCTTCACCCAGGGCGCCTTACTGATCTACGCGGGGCGAATCAGCCAGGAAAAGAACCTGGAAATCCTCGCCGAAGCCATGGCAAGGATGCTCCGTGACGCGCCGGGTACCCGCCTCCTCATGGTGGGGGACGGCCCGCATAAAACCGACTTCCAGCAAATGTTCCGCCGCCGAGGTCTGCACGACAAGGTCATCTGGACGGGACTTTTGCCCCGGGAGAGCTTGCCCGTCATTTACTCCGCCGCCGATATCTTCGTGTTCCCTTCAGTCACCGAAACCCAGGGTCTTGTGACGATTGAAGCCATGCTCTGTGGAACCCCCATCGTTGGGGTGAACCGCATGGGCACGGCGGAGATACTGGAAGGCGATGCGGGGGGCTTCCTGACCGAAAACGATGCCGCCGATTTCGCCGAAAAAACCCTCGCGCTGATCCGAGACCCGGCCCTGCGGGCCAGAAAGGCCGCGGAGGCGGTGCGAGCCGCCCAGCGATGGACAATCGGCCACGCATGCGATCAAATGGAAGAGGTCTACCAAAACCTGTTCGGAGAATAAAGGAAGGCGCCGATGAAATCTGGCATGAAATCAGCGCTCATGGCCGGCGCGCTCGCTATCGCGTTCTGCGTCGGGCCGCGGCCGCTTGGCGCCCAAAATGCGGCAGAACTCTTTTTCCCGGGCGACAAGGAATATAAGAACACTCTGCTCGGCGCCATTCGCGAAGGACGCGTACCCGACACCAATGCCTTCCCTCTTTTTGGCCAGGAAATCACCGGCGGGGGAACCATTCCCCCACGTTCCGGCCTGTCGGCGAGTTTCAGCACGCCCAGCCTCTACTACGATTCACCCGCCACGCAGGACGACCTCGCGTCGAATCTCGTCCTGGACGACGCTCTCACCACCATAGCCCCGCACGCATTTCCTGAAATCCAGCATTTCCTGGGTGCGGTACCCGATCCGATAAACCTGGAATTCCGCCTCTATCCCTCGGATTCCATCGCCTTCAAGATCGATCTTTTCTTCAATTACCGCCGCGATCGGATAACCGGCCAGGATTCGACCTTCCAGTGGAGCCTGGACGAATGGCTGGGAAACCTCATCGGAGCGGCGGAATTCCCCCGCAAAGCCTATGTCGCCTGGGCGGGCGAAGGATACGGCGTCGCGCTGGGCCGATTCCCCTCGGGCATGGGATGGGGCAAACTCACGGGATCGATCATGAACCCCCGTGCCTCCTGGTACGATCAGGCCCGCTTCTACCTCGACAGCGGCAGCCTACGCTTCACCTCCATGCTTATGACGAGTTCGGCCCAGCTTTCCGTCGCCGAAAGCGAAATCCAGTTCAGGCGGATGCCGGACGGAGGCAGCTTCTGGGACTCCCTCAACGACCACGATTCCGCGGCCGCCGATCTGGCGCTCAAACTCGCCACCTGGCATCAGGTGGAATGGAAACCCGCGTCGTGGCTTAATCTGGCCTTCACTGAGATGAGCGTGGTAGGCGGACGCAGCCCTTCGCTCGCATTCGTCCTCCCCTCGGCGATCTGGCACAGCGCCTACGCCGCCGGCTATTCGAACGTGGGGGCCGCCATAAGCGCGGCCGCCGTTCCCGTCCCCGGCATTCTCGTGTCGGGCGAATTCTTCATCGATGATATGCGCAGCGCCGACGAGCCCGCCTATTCCAAACCAGCGGCCTTCGCGTGGAATGGCAGGACCCGCTGGACCCAGGAATTCGCCGAAGGCTTATCACTGGAAACAGGCCTCGAATATCAGCATGTCGACCGTTGGACCTACGTCCGCTGGAATCCCTACCTCTCGATGTACCAGCGTCAAACCCTCACGGGCGGATACCGCAGCCTGGACCAATCGCTGGGCGCTCCCTGGGGCCCGGACTACGACAGCGTCGGTGCCTACGCCGGGCTGGATCTGAAGAGCGGGGCATCGCTGGAGCTGAGCTACGAATTCATCCGGAAAGGTCCGATATACCAGGGCATGGCGAAAAAGATAGTGGAAAGCGACGTGAATATCGATATCGACGGCGATAACTTTATAACCGGGGCGTCGGTCTGGGTCCCTGTCTTCTACGATTACGACAGATACGCGGGCGACGGAGCCCTCGCGGCCATTCTCGCCCAGCCCGACGAATACCGCCATCTTGTTTCTCTATCGGGTTCCATGCCCCTGCGCTCCGGAATAGAATTAAAGCTTGCGTCCACGTTTGGCTTCTATCAGAATTTCGGAAATACAAGCGGCGCAACCGAGACAGCGATCCTCGTCTATATTGGAGTTATGGCCAAGCTTGGACAATGAAGCAAAAAGTCGGGGTTAGGCTTCATTTTTTACTTTTAGACAGGATAACAGGATTTTCAGGACCGTCAGGAAAAAGCTTTTGGTAAAGAATAGAGTTTTATTCTCTTATTCTCTAAAAACGATTGCTTGTTAATCCTTTTTTTCCTGTTATCCTGTCTAAATTGAATTATCCGTACTATCGCTAAGCGCTATAAGGGCATGGTGGACGATCCCCTCACGGAAAAAATCATCGGTTGCGCGTTCAAGGTATACAACACTCTCGGCGCGGGCTTCCTGGAATCGGTCTATAAACAGGCGATGGCCATAGAACTGCATAAGGCCAAGTTGCCATTCATCATCGAGGCGCCGATCGAAGTGTATTACGAAGGAACGATGGTCGGTTTTTTCTTCGCCGACGTTATCATCAATGGCCAAGTCATATTGGAACTCAAAGCTGTCGAAGCCATCAACAAGGTCCATGAGATACAGCTCGTGAACTACCTAAAAGCCACCAATACGCCCACGGGCCTCATCATCAACTTCGGGCCCCAGGACATAAACTTCAAGCGCAAGTATAGGGACTATACCCCCGCGCCCAAGAAGGCGTCAGAGCGATAAGACAGGATAACAGGACCATCAGGACCGACAGGAAAAAGCTATAGGTAAAGAATTGAATTCTCCTCTCTTTACTAAAATCCTATTCCTGTAAATCCTGTCTATCCTGTTATCCTGTCCAGATAAAAACATTGATTTTTTAATGGTTGTATGTTAAAATATCATCATGATTTTCAGAGATATTATAAATGATATCAGGCCATGGTTGTCGCAGGACAAGGTACTTGTCATAAAAGGCGCCCGGCAGGTCGGGAAAACCACCCTTCTTCATTTCCTGAAAAAAGAAATCGAAGAAAGCGGCAGACAGGTCCGCTACATCGCGGCCGATCTCGATTTCGCCGATCCTGCTTTTGGTGATCCCCGGCTTTTTATCCTGCGTTTGCATGATCTCTTTGGCGGAAAGCCAGGTACTGTCCTTATCGACGAATTCCAGACTATCCCCCGGTCAAGTCTCTTCCTCAAGACCCTGTATGATCAGACAAAGGACCGCTACCGATACATCATCTCGGGATCCTCCACGCTGGAACTGGCGAAGCATGCGGAATCTTTGACCGGCAGGAAGAAAGAATTTATCCTTCGGCCTTTCTCATTCAAGGAATTCGTCAGGGCGCGTTTGCCGGAACTGCCTTTGCGCGAATTTGAAGCGACCGACCATTCCGCCCTCGAGGATTACCAGACGCTCCATGGGACGGCGCTCAAGGCCGCCTACGCCGAGTATCTCAACCTCGGGGGGTATCCGGAACCGGTATTGGCGCCTGCTGAACTGAGGCTCGATATCCTGAAGGAATTGCTTTCGACGTATCTGCGCAAAGATGTCGCGGGATACCAACGCATTGAAAATGTTTCGGGATTCAACAATCTGGTGCGAATTCTAGGATCGCAGATCGGTTCCCAGGTCAACAAGAGCGAGTTGTGCGCGACACTACGTATGAACGCCGAAACCGTAAATCGATATCTGGACATCCTGGAAGGTACTTTCGTGTTCAGCCTCGTACCTCCATGGTTTTCAAATCCTCGCAAGGAGGTGAGCAAGATGCCCAAGGTGTATGTGAGCGATCCGGGCATCCTGTTGGCTTCCGGCGCGCGCGCGCCAGCCCGATTGCACTACGACCTTCTCGATGGGCACAGTGTCGAAAACGCCGTATTCTCGTCCCTGGCCGCGCGATCGAAAAGCATTTGGTACTGGCGTACCTCGGGCGGCGCCGAGGTTGACTTCATCGTCGACACGGATTCGGGCTCTCTGCCGGTCGAGGTGAAATTTACGGCGTCAAAACCATCGGAACCCGTGGCGATGCGCAATTTCCGCGCGGCGTATCCTGAGGCGAGGCGGGGCTTGATCGTTTCTCGCGATTTCATTGGGGGGGATGGGCTGCCTATCGTGCCGGCATACCTCCTCGATTTTATGCGGTTATAAGTCGGGCTCTGACCCCATTTTTAAAATTCGACAGGATAACAGGACCCTCAGGACCTACAGGAAAAAGCATAGGTAAAGAACCGCCCTTCCTTCTTTTCTTCTCTTTACCTAAATCCTTCCCCCGTAAATCCTGCCCATCCTGTTATCCTGTCCTTATCAATAATGTACCTATAACAGGTACAAATATTAAAATATGTACTTGTCGTAAGAACGATTGTACTGTATGCTTCAGCTATGGACAATAAATATGTCGTGGACCTGGAGACAGCCATGCAGCGGCGCCGCGCGGCCATGCCTGCCGTCATACGACCCTTCACGGTGGAGCAGCCCCCGCTTCCCCGCGCCGTGGTGCTCACCGGCCCCAGAGGTGTCGGTAAAACCACGTTTCTACTGTACCATATCGATAAAAAGCGAATTCTCTACCTTTCGGCGGACAATCCCATCATCGCGGGGATTAGCCTCTATGATCTCGTAAAAGACATTTTTTTAATCG
>JBAZWK010000036.1:0-7931 GCA_041660365.1 Candidatus Shapirobacteria bacterium
GTATTCGCGGGAAGCGGCTCGGAAAGCTTGTAGCTCGTGTCCGTCGTATATCCCTTGTACTGCCCGTTGATGTAAAGCCTGTATTCCTTGGTCCAGGCAGAGTAATCTGTTATAGAATATTTCCAAGAGAACTCAGGCCGGAATGGATCATCCGTAGTAACCGTGGCTTTTGCAGAAAAATTCGGTGTGGGAAAACTGAATGTAATAGTCTTTGATTTTATAGGCAGGTTGTTCCAGTCATTGAAGCTGATGATCGTCGTATAGGAACCGCCGGCGCGGAAGTAAAGCGCGCTCAGGTCATATGTGACAAATCCATTTTCCGTATTTGAAGGCCAGCCCTTGAAATTGCCTGGATCTGTCGAAATGCCAAGGTCCTTTTTTGGGGGAGAGTATTTAGGGATACCGGGACCATCAATCTCTAAATTTGTAGAGGACGTCGATTTTATATTCTCGTCATTATAGACAGGGATCTTTGGTACCTGGAAAATGAGTTTGAGTTTGTCTTGCGAAGGCGTATATTGTGGCTTGGTGATATTTATTTCTTCAATTTCACCGATTGTAACGACCTTGAAGGATACAGTCTCCTCTGATAGTTTTTTTTCACTGTTAGCCACTATCGCTGAGTTTATATCAGCCGGATCTGTCAGCGATACCTCATAAGCAGTGAGGGTGATGGAAAAATCCCCTTCCGGTATAGAAGGAAGATTCGTGATAGCATCAAAATTGAATTCCGATATTTTGGTATGTTCCTGCAATTTACCTGTCATAGAAAACTCAGAAAACGCAAATTTAGGATCGGTATAGTATGAAAAAATATCGCGGTTTGTAAAAGTAAAAGAGGTGTTTGAATCCAGCTTTCTAATAAGACTGACTTCTACAGCATCACCTGTCCAGTCTCCTCCGAATGAGATCGCCAGTCTCATCTTCAGAAATGCGTCGATATCCCCATTAGTGATCGTGATTGATATAAGGGCCGTTCCGAGGATATCGCCAGGCTGAAAGTTGGCCTTTTTCGTAGTGACAATATTGCCTGGTGTCTTTAGCACCCGCGCCCGGGCGCTCTTTATCTGCCCGAAGGCCGGCGCGGCGATGACTGTCAGTAGTATGACAAGTACGATAAAAATTTTGCCGAACGTATTCGACTTGCTGGTGTCTGGGAATCTGTTCATGGATACCCTCCGTATACGAGAAAACTGGCTGTTTATGGCTGTTGATGGAAACGCGCCGCCGCTCCGCGGATCGAGTCCGATACGAACTCGCACTTTATCTGATGACACTTCTTCCATTACAGCTATACTAGTTTACCGGAACCGGCTTGTCAAATTTATTAAGCATCTGTCAGGTTATTTATTCGCTTGCGGCGCGAAAATCCAGTCAGCTAATACAGTTTTTGTAATATCTATGATTATTCAATTATTTCTTGACAAAGACAGCCCCTACTATGAGAATACGCAATCAAACGACAAAAAGGAGTGTACGCATGATGAGAAGAGTTTCGCGATTCTCGCTTCTCGTCGTCATGGCTTTTGCCGTCCTCATATCCGGCTGGACGCAGGAAGGCAAATTCGACACCCCAAAATGGAACTGATACACAACGAGAACAGGCGTGTCGCCCTCCTTGTGGAGTATCTGAGGCTGCTTTCCGGCGGCCCCGTCTCCAGAGAGACATTCGACCGCTACGACAGCGCCCTGTCCACAGTCACGGCCTTCGAGGTCAATGAAGCCCTGGACGAGGTCCTGGCCGCCGCCGACGTCGAATCCTGGAAAATCCCAGTGGCGCGTTTTATCCGTTCGGTCTCGAAGGGGTTGGACGCGGAAATTCTCCCTTTCTATCCGAAGGATAGTCTCCTCGCCCGGCTCGAGGAGGAGAACGATTCCATCGCGGGTGAAATGGCGGCGATGCAGCGCCTGGCAAGGGCGGTTCGAGCGGGCGATGCAGGGCGCGAGGAACTGCGCGAGAGCATCGGCCGCTTCAGCCTGCTGAAACATCACTATGTCAGCCTCCAGAACGATCTTTTCCCTCGTTTCGAGCGCGCTTCGCCGCGTCATGCCTGCGTCAAGCTCATGTGGTCAATGCAGGATGACGCCATGCGCTTCCAAAGCCTCTTCGCGAAGAGCGGCGGCGACGACGAAAAAACCTTCTGGAAAGCTCTCGGGGATTTTTTTCTCACGGCGGGCTCCCTTGCCTACAGGGAGCGTCACATCCTCTTCCCCGTGGCTTTCAGGGCGATCGCGGCCTCACCGCAAGGCTTCGGCGCGGCTCCGGACAGGGCAGCGGATGCTGCACCAGGAAGCATCCCCGCCCTCTTCTCGAGTCCTACCGGCTCCCTGGCCCTGAACGAACTCGAAGCGATATTCAAGGTTCTTCCCTTCGATATGTCCTTTATAGGGAAGGACGACAGAGTGAGGTTCTACTCAGATCCCCCTCACCGCATCTTCCCCCGAAGCCCCGCCGTTGTCGGCAGACTGGTGCAGAACTGCCACCCGCCCAAAAGCGTGGCCACGGTCGAGGAAATACTGCGCTCCTTCAAGAGCGGCGAAAAGGACTCAGCCGAATTCTGGCTGGAGAAGGGCGAGGCATTCATCCACATTCAGTATTTTGCGGTGAGAGACGGCGCCGGCGATTACCTTGGAACTTTGGAAGTTTCCCAAAACGCCGCCCATATCCGCTCCCTTGAGGGCGAAAAGCGGCTGCTGTAGCCGGAAACGAAGAGATACTGGTAAAAAAAGGGGCTGCCCAACGTAGTGGACAACCCCTCCTCCGTCTCAGGACTTTTCAATACTCGCCCTGATCAGGTTTCAACCTCACTTCCAAACCTGTTTCAGCACCCTTAAAATGTTGACGCCCAGGACTTTCGCTATATCGGCATCGGAGTAGCCATGCGCGACCAGCCACCGCAGGGCATTCTTGGAAGCTTCCCTCGGATTTTCGAAACCGCGGACATATTCGACCCTCGGGTAGTCGTCCTCAAGGTTTTTCGTCTGACCGGTCGACAGGAACTTGGCGAAAATCCTGTGAAGGCCGGCATGATCGCCGAAATTCGTATCCGGTCCGAAGCAGACGTGGTCGATACCGACTAGATTGGCGATATATTCGAAGTGCTCCATTATCGAGTCGATATCATGCGTACGATGACCGTAGGTGATCGTGGTGTGCGGCGCGGCTTCAATGCCGACGACACCGCCACCCGCGGCGATGGCTTTCAACACTTCGTCAGTGGCCAGTCGCTTGGATTTCCAGAGCGATTTCGCGCCGGTATGGGACATGCAGATCGGCACGGACGACACTTCCACCGCGTCAAGTGCCGTAAGTGTGCTTGAATGAGAAACATCGATAAGCATGCCGACCTTGTTCATCCGCCGGACCGCATCCTTGCCGAAGGCCGAGAGACCAGCATCCCTGTCTTCCTTCAAACCCGAGCCCAGCGCGTTCGACTCAGAGTAAGTCAGGCCCAGAAGACGCACCCCAAGACCGTAGAGAATGTCGATCCTGTCCAGCTCGTTTTCAATCGGCATGGCGCCTTCGATGCAGGCTACCCAGGCAAGCTTCCCTTCCTGATGGGCGCGGGTGATGTCCTCCGCGCGTTTGCAGTGGATGACGAAATCCTGGTGGGCAATATCGCACAACCGCATCCCCAGATCATGGATCACATCGGAGAATTTCCAGCCGTTGTGGGAGGTAATGACGCTCGATCCGTTCATCATGTTGTCGAATATGCAATCCAGGTAGGATTCCGCGAGCGCGTCGTAGGCACAGGATTGCCGTCCGGCATGCCGAAGCGATCGGTATTCGTTCAGGTCGAGAGGATTGTAGATCGGATGCTCGTGCATGGAGATGCAGACGTTGTCCTTCGCGAACGCGAGCGCTCTCGTCTCCTGCTCAGGGGTCAAGGGTACGAGATATTCGGGTACTCTATCCTTCGGGCTGAGAATGAATTCCTGATAATCCTTGCCAGGCTCAAGATAGTCGTACGCTTTGTAGCCTTTATAGGCTGTCTTAATTCCCATTATTGCCTCACCTCACTTTTTGGGCGTTATTTTTATCAGAGACCCGAGCGTAAGGGTGCCGTTGAAGGAGAAATAATAGGGAACATAGCCTTCGAATTTGGCGCTGGTGACGTAGGTCAGGTTCGGTACCCACACCGAAATGGTAGGAACCAGGTTGACGACGACTTTCTGCGCTTCATCCATCGGCTTCACTGTATCGGGAATGGAAGGGGATTCCTTGGCATCCTTAGCCCACTTCTCCAGTTCGGGATCGTAGAATCCGGGATAATTCAGGAATGCTTCCTTTCCGTACAGGTTGTAGAAGGAGTCGTAGATGACGACGATAGCCCCCCACTGCACAAAGGAAGCCTCGTACTCTTTGGTCACGTTCTGGCGGTCCATGAACACCTGCCTGTCGACGGGGTCCAGCGCTATATCGATCCCTGCTTTCGCGGCGTCTTCCTTTATGATCCGCATGGATTTGTCATAGTCCGACCTTGTGGCTTCGTAGGTAACCTTGATCGTGAGTTTCTTCCCGTTCTTCTCGAAGAAGCCGTCGTTGTTGCTGTCGACATAGCCGGCGTTTCTCAGAGTCTTTTTCGCTTCTTCGATATTGAAAGCGGGATATTCGATCTTGGACTTGGTGAATTCCTTGTAGATCGGCGATACGGGACCGTTCATGGGAACGCCGGCGCCTTCGAGGGCGAGCCTGACGATCTTGGGCCTGTCGACGGTCATCGCCAACGCTCTGCGGACGGCGACATCGGCGAGGAATTCGCTTTTTTTAGTGTTCAAGCTCATGTAGGCATAGCCGGGAGACTGCACGTCGTAGACGTTGAAGTTCTTGTTGCCCCTGAACTGCGATGCCAGCGAAGGGAGAATCTGCCTCGTCGCCGAATCGATTTCTCCGGTCCTCAAGGCTAACGCGATGGAGTTTTCGTCCTTGTATACGCGATAGATGATCCTGTCGAGCGTGGGTGTCCCGATCGAAGCCGGCCATTCAGGATTCCGTACCGCGATATAGTATTCACCCTTTTTCCACTCGCCCATCTTGAAGGGGCCGAGGCCAACGACGCCGGTCGATTCGTATTTGAATGACATCGGGTCGGTCACCTTTTCGAAAATATGTTTAGGCATGGGGCTGACCCAGTACATCATGACGTCCAGGAATCCGACCTGGGGATTGATGAGTTTGTACTCTACCGTCAGAGGATCGATCGCTCTGGCGGATTTGACGTTGCTGTATCTTGTGTTCTGGAACAGCTTGTATTTGACAAGATACTCGCCCGTAAATACCACGTCCTCTGCCGTGAAGGGAACGCCGTCGTGCCACTTCAAGCCCGGTCTGACATGGAGGATGAAGGTCGCGGAATTGTCCTTGATTTCGAAGCTCTCGATAAGATGGGATTTGATCTGACCATCCGTGTCCATGTAGCCTAATCGGGGCATCACCGCTTCCATGAGCGCCGAACCATTGATATCGTTCGATCCCCAGAAATTCAGCGTCTGGATGTCCCCAAGCAGACCGATCTTGAATTCAACCTGCTTCTGCTGCGCAGATACCGTTAGTGCCAAGGCAAATGCCAGCACGAACAAGAAAAACCTGCTTTTCCTCATAGAACCACCTCCTGTTTTATCAACGATTCTCGTTTCGTAGCAGCATCCTGCCAGATAACGCTTTTTTAAGTTCTCCGCCGTCGATGGCCAGCTCACCGTTCACCATCACATACTCGACACCGCTCGCCATTGTCAGCGGTTTCCCGCAGTCCACCTTCTCCGGTTCCGGGAAATCGTACTTTTCGAGATCTATAACCGAAATATCGGCGCAATAGCCTTCCAGGAGTCTCCCCCTGTCCTTTATCCCGAAATGATCCGCGACCAGCGAAGTATTCCTTCTGACGATCTCCTCCACAGGGACTCCCGCGTTCCGGTACATTTTCATGAAGGTCGGGAATCCGCCAAAGCGTTGGAGTTCGTACCAGAAGAATGGATCGGTGGGGTCCCCCATGATTCGGTCCGTTCCCACGGAGACATAGGGATTGGCAATGATCGTCTGGGAATGGTCGCGGCCGAAATCATCCCGCGTCGGACCGCCGAGCCAGAAGGTATATTCCTTGTCGTCCCCTGCCAGGTCCAGCATTGTTTCGGTCGGATCGCTATCGCCTCTTTCGTGCGCGATCTGCGCGATCGATTTGCCTTCGAGCGCCGGATCCTCCGAAATGACGATGAAGACTTTTGCCTTGTCCATGCCGAATTTGGCGTGCGCATCGCGCTTGATGATCTCCCTGCCTTCCTTGGTGTGCAGGGCTTGCTTCACGCCCTCGACCCCCTTATCGAAAAGCGTGTCGGAAATCGCCATGATTGATTGCAGCAGTTTGTCCTTCCTGTTGCAGTGCCCCGAGCTTTTCGGAATTGTGTCTATGCGGAGAGGAAGCCCATCCTTTGCTGCCTCGCGGGCGACTTCGAAAGCGTCTTCCGCATTGGACTTCAGGTGCGAAATCTGGGTCCTGACCCCGGTCTGGCGGCAAACCGAAATCATCTCCTCGACGGCTTCCCTGGTACCGATCCAGTGCCGCAGATGTGCCGAAACTACCCCGTCGAACTCCTTGACCACCCCGGCGACATCGATCAGCTCTTCGGTTTTCGCATATCGGCTGGGTACATAATCGAGGCCAAAAGACACGCCCCAGGCGCCCTGCGTCAGACCGGTCCGCAGAAACCGATCTATCTCCGCTTTTTCGGCCGCAGTGGGTGGCCGATCGTGCGCGCCATTCATCACATACTGCCTGATAGTGCCGTGACCAAGAAGAACGATGAGATTGATGTTCGAGCCGGTGAGCCTGGCCGCCTTCACATAACCGGTAAAATCATCCCATTCCGGAAAATACCGCTTGAATTCGTTTTTATTCTTTTCGGAGATTAGGCCATTATTGAAAAAATAGTCGACGATGTAATCCCTGCCGCCGGGCGTGACCGAATGGCCGCAATTGCCGTTGACGGTTGTCGTGACGCCCTGTCGCAGGAACATCTCGTACCCATTGTCCGAAAAAAGTGTCAGTTCCTCGTGCACGTGGGGATCTATGAATCCTGGAATGACGATTTTCCCTCCGGCATCAACTTCCCGGGAGGCGCGGCCGGAAATCCTTCCTGTCGCGACCACCCGGCCTTCCCGTACCGCAACATCGCCTTCGATCGGAGCCCTGCCTGTTCCGTCGAATATGACGCCGCCGCGAATGATGGTGTCGTACATCGCGTCTTCTCCTATTTCCTAGATTTCGGATTGAGGGTTTCGTTTATACCGATTCCCAGCAGATTGAAAAATATGACGTACAGCATGATGGAAGCCGCGGGGAAAATGACGAGCCACCAGGCCCTGAAATGATGCCCGGCCTTGAACGCGGTCTGCAGAATTCCTCCCCATGACCAGACGTTGGGATCTCCCAGACCTAAATAGCTCAGGCTCGATTCGGTGAGGACGGCGGTGGCCATGATAAGGGTGATATCCACCAGCACGGGACCCGCTATGTTGAGCAGGATGTGCTTGAACATGATCGCGGTTTTGGAAATGCCAAGAATCTTCGCGGCTTCGATATATTGCATCTGCGAAACCTTGAGGGAGGAATTCCTCACGATACGGGCCAGGGTAGGCCAGGCGAATACCCCTATTACCAAGGCCACGGTACGCACGCTCGGCCCCACAAGCGCGGAGATGAGTATCATCAGCGGGAGCGTGGGGATGGTCATGGTGATCTCAATGATGCTGTCGATGAGCGCGCCGATCTTCCCGCGGGAATATCCAGAAACCAGTCCCAGGGGTAGACCGATCAGTATCGCCACCAAGACAGCCGAGGCTGAAATCAGGATGGAGGTTCTCGCACCCCAGATCACCTCCGAAAAGAGGTCCAGCCCGAGGGCGTCGGTGCCAAGCATATTTCCGCCGCCTG
>JBAZWK010000037.1:0-6904 GCA_041660365.1 Candidatus Shapirobacteria bacterium
ATTATACTAAGGCAAAAAATATTCTTGGTTGGGAACCGAAATTAAAATTCAAAGAATTAGTAAGAATAATGATGGAGGAGGATATGAAAGAGCAAAAAATATAACCATTTAATTTTTTTAAAATGATTCCCAGAATAAAAAGTTTATATTACATAATAAAAACAACTCAAAATTGGATTGAGGTGCTGTTGGTAAGGTATGGGAAACAGGAGAGTTGTAATATTATTTTTAGAAATGGATATAGGTTTGATTTAGTTAAAAAAAATTGGCAGGAGTATATATTTCATGCTTATCTTTTTGCCATTCTTCCGTCGGCAAAATTAACCTCTGATTCGGTTTCATTTAATTATCAAAATCAACCTCTCAATTTTCGATTTGGAAAATATGGTTTTAGTACAATTTTTGAAATTTTTGCCTTTGATCCATATCGTGATTTTTTAAAAAATGTAAATCCAAAGGGTAAGGTAGTGGTAGATATTGGAGCGGCTTTTGGAGACACTGCAATTTATTTTCTAATGAAAGGAGCTAGCCGGGTAGTGGCGGTGGAAGCCTTCCCTGGATATTTTAAATTAGCAGAACAAAATATACGGAATAATAATTTTTCTGATAAGTGTGATTTAGTGTTGTCTGCAGTAGCTGGTGAACCCGGCAATTTAGAAATTGATCCTAATGCTGAAGATATGTTTGGAACAAATTTTAAAAAGTCAGAAAATGGACAGGTTGTACCCGTAACCACCCTTTCGGAAATAGTAGATAAGTTTGGCATCCAAGATGGTTTTTTAAAGGTGGATACGGAGGGTTATGAATACGAAATAATTTTGAAAACCCCTAAGGACCAATTGAGGAGATTTTCAGATATGTTAATTGAATATCACTACGGTTCTGAGAAATTAGAAAAATATTTAAAAGAGTGTGGATTTTCTCTGTTTAAAACGGGACCAACTCATGTTTATGTACCCCACCTTGTAGGAGAGGAGGCAAAAAATATGTATACTGGGCACATTGTAGCCAAAAGATTAGATTAGTTTTTATGTTTAAAAAAAAAGCCCTTATTACAGGCATCTCTGGTCAGGATGGTTCATATCTAGCAGAGTTTTTACTGGTTAAGGGTTATGAAGTGTATGGTTTGGTAAAAGAATTACCAAATAAAGAAAATAAAAAAATTTTTTTCCGTATAGAAAATGTTTTACCTCAAATCACTTTATTTGAGGGCGATATTACTGATTTTAAAAAAATACAAAAAATAATTAGTGAATTAGTTCCCGATGAAGTATATGATTTGGCGGCTATTTTAGATCCATTGGTTTCATCCGATACAGAGAGGAAAATACTCCTAAATAATCTTACTGGAGTTCACGCAATTTTAAGCTCTATAAAAGAACACTCCCCAAAAACAAAACTATTTTTTGCGGCCTCCAGTCTAATTTTTGGTAACCCAACATCTTTTCCACAAAACGAAGAAACCCCCAAGGAACCAATAACCCCTTATGGTATAGCTAAAGTAGTGGGGTGTAATTTAGTGAAAATGTACAGGGAGGTTTATGGCGTGTTTGCGTGTTATGGCATATTATATAATCACGAATCTCCGCGTCGAGATTCTAAATTTTTACCCAAAAAAATTTCTGAAGCGGCGGTTAAAATAAAACTTGGTCTACAAAGTGAGTTAAAATTAGGAGATTTGGATGCGGTTCGAGATTGGGGCTATGCCAAAGATTATGTTGAAGCCATGTGGTTGATGTTACAACAAGACAAACCAGATGATTATGTAATTGGTACCGGAAGTTCTCATACCGTAAGAGATATATTAGAAGTTGCTTTTGGAGAACTTAATTTAGATTGGAAGAAGTATGTAGTTATAGATAATAAATTTATTCGTAAGAGAGAAAACATTCCATTATTAGCTAACCCACAAAAAGTAGAAAAACAATTAGGTTGGCGAGCACATACTAAGTTTGATGATTTAATTAAAATTTTGATTAAACATGATATAACCGGTTTTACTAACGGAAAACAATATGAATAATTTTATATTTAGATTAATTAGAAAAATAAAATACATTGTTTTTTATTTTCTGGGAAATGTTTATTTTTTTATATTCCCATCTAAAAGATTTGTTTTTAATGGACAAGAATTAAAATATTTTCGACATATGTATAATCGTGCTTACGAAAATGAACGAACTGTAGAGGTCTCGATAGCTAAATGGTTTTTAAATTCTCAAACTAAAGGAGTTGATATTTTAGAGGTTGGAGATGTTTTAAATAACTATGGTGTTAATTTTAAACAAGATGTTTTGGATAAATATGAAATTGGTTCAAAAATAATTAATTCAGATGTAGTAAATTTTGTTCCAGAAAAAAAATACAAGGCAATAATTAGTATTTCTACTTTGGAACATGTGGGGTGGGATGAAGCTGAGCAAAATTCTCAAAAGATCCCTCAGGCCTTGGAAAATCTAAAAAATAACTGTCTCCTTTCGGGGGGTACGATTTTAGTAACTTTACCCATTGGCTATAACAAATTTTTCGATGAGTATTTAAGCACTAATCCAAGGATTTTTTCAGAAAAATATTTTTTTAAAAGAATATCCGCAGATAATCTTTGGGAGCAGGTTAAATATGAGCAGGTGGCGGGTGTTAAGTTTGGTGAACCATTTAATAATGCGAATGCCATTTTTGTCGGTGTAATAAAGAAAGATTGATTCTATGTCTGATAACGAAAAATTATTGAGTATTTGTATACCTACCTATAACCAACCATTTGAACTTAGAAGGACTTTAAATAGTTTATTAAATCAAGATTTAGAAGGGGTAGAAGTTATTATTCGAGATGATAGTAATAATAAAGACTCAGAGGTTATAGTTGAAGGGTTTGTAAATAAATTACCGATTCGTTATTTTCATTTAAAAAAAGAAGGCATTGATCCAGCGTTTATATTTTTAAGTAGAGAAGCAAAGGGAAAGTTTGTTTGGTGGTTTGGAGATGATATATTTAGCCCTTCGGTGGTTTTAAAAGTTGTTGATTTATTGAAAAAAAACACTCAACTTGATTTTGTTTATATAAATTCCACGGATCTTACTGGGGACCATTATTCAATTTCTGCACAGGGTAATCATTTTTATATAAACAGAACCCAAGTTTTATTAGAATTAAAAGATCAATTAGGTTTTTGTTCAGCCTGTTTATTTGAGAGAACCAAGCTTGTTTCTGGTTTGTTGGATTCGGAAAAATTTATTGGCACATCTTGGGTTACTCTTTTTTTAGTATTAAATACTTTAACCCTTGGTAAAAATTTTTATTTTTTGGACGGAAAAAATTTTTTAAGTGACATAAAGCCCTCTGGTGAGGTTCGTTGGTATGATCAAATTCAAGTGTTTGGAATAAATTTTCCTAGAATTTTAATGGAATTTTCTGACAAATTTGAATTTAGTGCTATCCAAGGTGTAATAAGGAGTAACTTAAGACGAGTAATAAAAGCAATTTTTGCTGAGCGGGGGATGGGTTTAAAAACTGGGTTTGCTGTGCCTTTTTATAATTTTCCCTTAATGTTTAAGATGTATTGGAGATATTGGGAAATTTGGGTGGCCTTTCCAATTTTTATATTACCAAGAAAAATAAATATTATTTTTTATAAATTATATAAGAAATTAAAAACAATTAGACATGATAAATAAATTAAAAGAATTATTTTTTACTGCTGAGAGCACCAGAAAAATAGTTTTTAAAAATTTTCTTTGGTTGGCTTTTAGTCAGGTTGGTAGTCGGATAATTAGAGCCTCTATCACTCTTTATGCGGCTAGAACACTTGGAGCCTCACAATATGGAGTCTTTTCATACGCTATTGGTTTAGCTGGTTTTTTTATTTTTTTTAAAAATATTGGTATTGATTCTATAATGACGCGAGACATAGCAAAGAATCCGCATTTGCGAGAAAAGATTTTCTCTACTGGATTTTGGATAGAAATAGTTTTACTAGTTTTTACGGTTTTATTACTTTTATTTATTGCTCCGTTTTTTAGCAAAATAAATGAGGCGGTAGTTTTGTTACCAGTTATTGCTGTTATGTTGGTGGCCGATGATTTACGAGATTTTTTCTTCGCTTTTTTTCGAGGGGTCGAAAAAATGGAGTGGGAAGCAATTATAGTTACACTGGTCAATGTTTTGGTTACAGTATTTGGTTTTGTGGCGTTAGCCTATGTAAATACTCCACTATCACTTGCTTCGGCTTATGCTTCCGCTTCCGTGTTGGCCACTATTATTGCTGGCAGTGTAGTTTTTTGGAGATATGGATTAGATGTTATAAGAAAATTTTCCAAAGATCACATAATTCCAGTTTTAAGTGCGGCTTGGCCAATTGCAATGGCTGGCTTGCCAAGCGTTTTTTTGTTTAGTGTGGATTTAGTAATGTTGGGTTGGTGGTGGCCGGCTTCGGAGGTCGGAATATATGCGGCCACCCAGAAAATTATTGGAATTTTGATGGTTGTTCCACAGTTAATTGCTACTAGTACTTTTCCGGTTTTAGCTAGATTAATAAAGGAACAAAGTAAAGAAAAAATAAAAGCTTTAATGGAAAGCATTTTAAAAATGATATTAGCTTTTAGTGTGCCAATTTTTATTGGTGGAATGCTTTTGGGTGGGGAACTTCTTTCCCGTATTTTTGGGGTAGAGTATGCTTCCGGTAATGTTGCTTTCACAATTTTATTAGGTTCTATTTTTGCGGTGTTTCCTCTTATGATTTTTTCCAATTTTGTTTTTGCTAACAATGCTCAGCGTCAAACCGTTAGTTACCCTTTTATTTCTTCTGGTATAAACATAATTTTGAATTTCCTTTTGGTTCCTAACTACGGAATGGTGGGGGCATCCTTTGCAACCCTTATTTCTTTTGGAATTTATGCTTTTCTGATGTATCGCTTTTCAAAGAAAATAGAATATTTTTCTATCTTTAAGAAGCCAGCAAAAATATGTATTTCCACAGCGTTAATGGCGGTTTTAATAGTCTTTTTAAATATATTAGGGATGGATGTAATTTTGAATGTTGGAATTTCGGCCTTAGTTTATATTGGGTTATTAATTTTTTTGAAAGAGGATATAGTTCTTGAAGCGGTTGGTCTTTTTAAAAAATAAATGAAAATTTTGCATATAGTGCCCACTTATTTCCCAGCCACCCGCTATGGTGGGCCAATTCAGAGTGTGCACAATTTAAATAAGGGACTAGTTAAATCTGGCCATCAAGTTACGGTGTTTACCACTAATATTGATGGAGACAAAGATTTGTCGGTACTAATTAACTCTCCGCAAATATTAGATGGGGTAGAGGTGTGGTATTTCCCGGCTACTTTTCGACCCTGGTTCTACTCCTCGACTATGAGGAAGGCATTGATAGAAAAGACTAAAGAATTTGATTTGGTTCATATAACTTCAGTATTTTTATCCGTTTCTACCTTGGGCACCCATTATGCCAAAAAATTTAATAAGCCCTATATAATTTCGCCTCGTGGTAGTTTAATGGTGGAACCATTAAAAAAATCCGGATTTAAAAAACATTTATATTTAAATTTTATAGAAAAATGTAACTTGGCTGGGGCCTCGGCAATTCACTTCACTACTGAATTAGAAAAGAAGGAATACGAGGCGGCTGGTTTGCCAGTAAAAAATTCTTTAGTAATTCCTAATTTTTTGGAACCTATAAATAATTTTCCAGAAAGGGGAGGGTTTAGAAAAGGGCTTGGATTAAAACCAGAAACAAAAGTTATTCTTTCTTTGGGGCGTTTAAATTGGAAAAAAGGGTTTGATACTTTAATTCCAGCTTTTGCTAAGGTTCAAAAAGATATACTAGAAGCAAAATTGGTAATTGTTGGAGGGGATGAAGCTAATTATAAAAAAGAGATTGAATTACTAATTGCTAAATGCCTGCCTGCGCAGGCAGGCCAATTACAAAGCAGTGTTATTTTTACCGGAGAATTGAAGGGTGAAGAAAAACTTTCAGCATATCAAGATGCAGATCTTTTTGTTTTGCCATCCTATGCAGAAAATTTTGCGATGACGGTGCTTGAATCAGCCCAATGTGGAGTTCCATCAATAGTTACTCCGGCGGTGGGTTTGGCGGAAGAAATACAGAAAAATGGTGCTGGTTTGATAATAGAGAAAGATTCAGAAAAGCTTGCCGAAGCAATAATGAACACCTTAAAAGATGATAGTGGGCGATTAGAAATGGGTAGGCGAGCAAAATTAATGGCAGAAAATTTCACGCCTTCTAAACTTGCTCCTCTGTGGGAGGCGGGGTATCATCGGTTTATCTAATGAAGCCAGTAATTTCTCTTATAATTTTGACTAAAAACGAGGCGGAAAATATTCGTTTTTGTTTGGATAGTGTAAAAGACTTAGTTTCCGAAATAATTGTGGTGGATTCTGGTTCGACCGACGAAACTTTAAAGATAGTTGCGGAATACGGCGCGCGGGTTTTTACTAATCCGTTTAAAAATCAGGCAGAGCAGTTTAATTGGGCGCTCGACAACACCAACCCACAAGGAAGTTGGATTTTACGCTTGGATGCGGACGAATATCTTTTGCCGGAATTAAAGGCAGAAATTTTGAATACTTTAGAGACTGTGACTGGAGAAATTGCTGGTTTCTTTTTAAAACGGCGAGTGTATTTTATGGGTAGTTGGATAAAGCATGGCGGTTATTATCCGACTTGGATTTTGCGCTTATTCCGGCGGGGTCAAGTACGCTCCGAATTACGAGAGATGGATGAACATTTGGTTTTGGTGGATGGAGGACAACTTAAATATTTAAAGAATGATTTTGTGGACGAAAATCATAAGAGTTTGAGTTGGTGGGTAGAAAAGCATAATCAGTATGCAACTCCTGAGGCGGAGGCAGAATTTATGGAAGCTGGAGAAG
>JBAZWK010000038.1:0-6726 GCA_041660365.1 Candidatus Shapirobacteria bacterium
CGAAAAAAGTTATTTAGAAAGAATTGCTAAATTAGTTGGCGGTGCCATTGTCATCCAAGTTGGCGGAGCCACCGAAGTGGAAATGAAAGAAAGACTTGAGCGAGTCAAAGATGCCATCGATGCCACCAAGGCTGCTGTCGAGGAGGGTATTCTTCCTGGTGGTGGAGTGGCCCTATTGAAAGCTTCTTTTGCCTTAGATAAGGTTAAAACAGATTCTGCCGAAGAGCAAGTTGGCGTCGATATTTTAAAATTCGCTCTCCAACAACCTATTCGTAAATTGGCTATCAACTGTGGTGAAGATCCGGGTTATGTTTTTAGTAAAATTAATGACGCTCTGGAAAATGATCCCAAGTCTGACATTGGCTATCACGCTGTTACTGGTGAATTCGTTTCTATGACTAAATCAGGCATTTTAGATCCGGTCAAAGTTACTAAATCAGCCTTAACCAACGCTGTTTCTGTTGGAACTATGATTTTGACGACAGACGTTTTAATTGCTGATATCCCCGAAAAGAAACCCGCCGCCCCCGACATGAGTGGCATGGGTGGCATGGACGGCATGATGTGATGGCGTAAACGCTGATCGAGACCCTGCCTGCCGGCAGGCAGGTTTAGTCGACACCGGAGTAAAGACCTTATTTTTATTTTTTCCGGTTGATTTTAATCTCATTCTAGCTTAGTATTAGCCGTATGAAAAAATTAGTCTATTTCTTCGGAAACAATCAAACCGAGGGTGATGCCTCAGAAAAGTTTATTTTAGGTGGAAAAGGCGCCAATTTGGCCGAAATGAGTAAAATTGGGATTCCCGTGCCTCCAGGCTTTACACTCTCCACTGAAGTCTGTAAAAGTTTCAATGAAAATGGTCAAAAATATCCCGAAACTTTGGAAAAAGAAGTTGCTAATAATTTAGAAAAATTAGAAGAAGCTACTGGTAAAAAATTTGGTGATATTAAAAATCCTCTCTTAGTTTCTGTTCGTTCCGGTGCCGCCGCTTCCATGCCAGGGATGATGGACACTATTTTAAATCTTGGTTTAAATGAAGAAGTGGTTAAAAGTATTGCCAAAAGTTCGGGCAATTCTCGTTTCGCCTGGGATTCCTATCGTCGTTTTGTCCAAATGTACGGCAATGTCGTTGAAAATATTGAACATGAAAAATTCGAACATGTTATCGAAAGTGTCAAAGATAGCAAGGGTATTAAAGAAGATACCGATATGACTGCCGCCGATTGGAAAGAAGTTGTTAAAGGCTATAAAAAATTATTTAAAATTGAAAAAAATCGTGAATTCCCAGACAATGCTACTGAACAACTTTGGGGCGCTATTGGTGCTGTCATTGGTTCCTGGAGCAATGCTCGTGCCATCACCTACCGTCGTTTAAACCACATTGATGAAACCAAAGTCTTTGGTACCGCCATCAACGTTCAATCAATGGTTTTTGGTAATTTAGGTGCCGATTCTGGTACCGGTGTGGCCTTTACTAGAAACCCCGCCACTGGTGAAAATCTATCTTATGGTGAATATCTCATGAATGCCCAGGGTGAAGATGTTGTCGCCGGTATTCGCACCCCCAAACATCTTGATTCCCTAAAAGAAGACAACGAAGTTGTATATAAAGAATTAATCGACATTTTTTCCAAATTAGAATCTCATTACCGAGACATGCAAGATGTTGAATTTACTATTGAAAATGGAAAACTCTATATCCTTCAAACAAGAAATGGTAAACGCACTGCCCCAGCTTCTGTCAAAATTGCTGTAGATTTAGTTTCCGAAAAGATGATCACCGAAAAAGAAGCTATTTTACGGGTAGAACCGGACAAATTAGAACAACTTCTTCATCCTACACTTGATCCAAAAGCTAAAGCCAATTTCAAAATGATTGCCAAGGGTCTTCCAGCCTCCCCTGGTGCCGGTGTCGGTCAAGCTGTCTTTACTGCCGAAACCGCTGTTGAATGGAAAGAAGAAGGTAAAAAAGTCATTTTAGTCCGCGCCGAAACTTCTCCTGAAGATATTTCTGGTATGGATGCCGCCCAAGGTATTTTGACTGCCCGCGGTGGAATGACCTCTCATGCCGCAGTTGTTGCCCGTGGTATGGGTAAATGTTGTGTTTCCGGTTGTGAATCCATCACTGTTTCTGAAATTGAGAAAAAATTCCGCGTTGGTGATTTAATCGTCAACGAAGGGGATTTAATTACTCTCGACGGTTCTACCGGTGAAGTATTCTTGGGTGAAATTCCAACTGTTAATCCCGAACTTTCCGGTTATTTTGGCACTATTATGAAATGGGCCGATAAATACCGAAAACTAGGCGTTCGTACCAACGCTGACACCCCCAAAGACGCCCAAGTTGCTCGTGATTTTGGGGCGGAGGGTATTGGTCTTTGCCGTACCGAGCACATGTTCTTCCAAGCTGATCGTATTTTTGCCGTTCGCCAGATGATTGTTTCTGAAACTCTGGAACAGCGTAAGACTGCTTTAGCCAAAATTTTCCCCATGCAAAAGAATGATTTCAAAGAATTATTTCAAATTATGAAGGGTCTTCCGGTTAAAATCCGCTTACTCGATCCGCCTTTACATGAATTTTTACCCAAAACTAAGGCAGAAATTGAGGCTCTTGCCGTAGAAATGGGTATTTCTGCTGAAAAGTTGACCGAAAAAGTGGAATATCTTCACGAATTCAACCCTATGATGGGCCACCGTGGCTGTCGTCTTGGTGTTACCTTCCCAGAAATTTTTGAAATGCAAGTTGAAGCTATAGCTGAGGCTGCCTGTGAATTATGTGTCGGGGCGGACCCGCGTGTCCGCCTTTCTACTATTGTTCCTGAAATCATGATTCCCTTGGTGGGTGAATTTAACGAACTTAAATGGTTAAAGGACCGTTTAGTTCCTGTCATTGAAGCCACTATCAAAAAACACGGTGTAAAAATGGTCTATGAAATTGGGACTATGATCGAAATTCCCCGCGCCGCGCTTACGGCCGATGTCATTGCTACCGAGGCTGATTTCTTTTCCTTTGGTACCAACGATTTGACCCAAATGACCTACGGTTTCTCTCGAGATGATGCCGGTAAATTCTTAAAAGATTATTTAGATAAAAAGATTCTTCCCGAAGATCCTTTCAAATCTCTTGATACTGTGGGGGTAGGTAAACTGATGAAAATGGCCGTTGATCTTGGTCGTTCTACCAAAAAACATCTCCATATTGGTATTTGTGGAGAACAGGGTGGCGATCCGGCAACAATCAAATTCTGCCATCAGATAGGTTTAGATTACGTTTCTTGTAGTCCTTACCGAGTCCCAATCGCCCGCCTTGCCGCCGCGCAAGCTGCAATTGAAGAGGAAAAATAAGTTTTTTCAAAGTAAAAATCTTTTACTCTAAAAAAACCACCCAACCGAACAATAAAAATAAAGAAAACAATGCAAAAAAATGCATCACTTTATTTTATTGTCGGTTGGGACAACAGGTTTTTTGAATTTTATCTTATAAATATTACTCCTTTCTCACCATTACAATTAATGGTGATTTTCGTTAATACCCAGGGAAGGTTATCCTTTCCGACAAAGACGTAGACAGGCAACGTGTTATTGCCGTCTGACTCACTTATTAGAATTCTGTTTCCATAGTCTTGCAGTGAAAAAAGCTCACATTTCCCAATATATGAGTCTTTCTGACCTAAACTCAGGACATAAGAGATTTCGATACTATTGTCTACAAATTTAATTCCATTTGGAGTTAATGGACCTTCAATTACTACTGAACGTGGAAAAATCCAACCAAATGTTCCAACCACAACAACTAATATCATTAATATTACTATGAGCATAACTACATGTTTTATTTTCATTTTCCCAATCCTTTTTTATTCTTTAAATTAAGTGCCGTCTCCAAAGATCCGTTGATCTTCGAATTTCGACACTTAATTCTTATTTTTCAAAAAACTCTGTTTTTTAAAGTACGTCTCTTAATTAGCTTTAGAGGCGCTTTGCCTCTTAGTTAACCAAGATAAAATATTATCTCATAATATAAGACAAGTGTCAAATATCTTACGTTAAAATAGCCAATATCTATAAGTTAATATCCCAAAATATATCTTGTATATATAAAAAATCCCCCTCCAAAATGAAGGGGGATTTTATTTAAAAATTATATTATTTTTTTAAATCATTACCATTAACCCAACAAATGTCTTCATGGGAAATTAAAGTACCTTTTTGTCCTTCAAGATAGTGGGGATTAACTCTCACATAACCTCCATCCTGGTGAAAACCATATTCATTGTCATCGGCGGTCACTTTTGTGCCTGCAGACACAGTTCCATAATTTTTTTGAACAGAGCAATCTTGTCCGGAATAATTTTCAGGACACTGTAAACAACTAGTGTCTTTAGTCACTGTCGCTTCTTCGCCGTTAGCCAATCTAGCACATCCGCTTGTTCCTATCGCGGTGGCAGCTAATAACATACCAGTAACAATCATTCGAGGTGTTTTTTCCATGTTTATATGTTTAACTCTATAACACTATAACTATCCCATAATATTAATTAAATGTCAAGTAGGTAAATATATAGGATATAATATATCTGTCAATCTAAAAATTAATAATTTTTGGTAAAATAGGTCTACTAACAACCGTGACCCGGTAGTAAAGCGGTTATACAGCGGTCTGCAAAACCGTATAGGCGGGTTCGACTCCCACCCGGGTCTCTTAAAAACTTGCTTCGACTCTTTCACCCGCCGTAGCCTTGGCGTAGGAGGGCCACCCGGGTCTCAAGATTCATTTTAAACTTGCAATTAAGCCTAAATTAATATTCGCATTGCTTGGTATTACAAAAGGGGAATCTACAATTTCGCAAATTGTCAAAATGTTGACCAAAGCCTTGTCTAAGCCCCACATATAATATTCTCTATTTGGTAAATATCTTTTATCCCTTTCTCTATATGGGATTGGCACAATTTCCTCATAAAAACTCTTTAACATTTCTATTTTACATTTTGCTGTATGAGATTTAGAGCCACAGTATTCTTCCATTTCCAAATTTAATTCTTTAAAAACATCCAAAATACAGGAAGAACCGTATATTACCGGCGTTCTTAATCCCTTTGGTAAAACCGATAATTTACTTTTTACAAAATCTTTCATTTTCTCCATCTCCTCCCATTCCGGGTGGTCTTCGCCGCCCTGTTTTGATGTATAAACATCCATCAAATATTGAGCTCCGGTTTTAAATAAATACATATTTTTCAATTCTTTTTTATTGCCGATTAAAACCTGAACACTGCCCCCACCAACATCCACAATGGTAAAATCTTGTTCATCATCAAAATCCTGCATCACTCCTTTAAAAAATAAGTTAGCTTCCTCCTCTTGACTGATTATTTCTACTTTTAAACCGCATTCTTTCTTGATTCTGTTTGCGATTTTTTGTCCCTCTTCTCCCATTTCTCTTAAAGCATGTGTTGAAACCACTCTCACTTTTTTTACCTTATTTTCCTTTATAACTCTCTTACATTCTTTTAAAATCTCTATTAATTTTTTAATATTTTCTTCAAAAGGCCGATTATTATTTTCATTCATTCTTACTCCTAAACAGCTCAAAGCATTTGACTGATAAATTTCTTTGAACTCCTCGCCCCTCCATTCCCCTAAAAGCATTTTTACTTTGAGTGTTCCAATGTCAATTACTCCAACTTTCATATTGAATTTTACCTCTTAAAACTTTTCGATATAATATTTTTCTTCTTTAAATTTAAAATCTTTGTTTAAAAACCAAGTCATCAAATCGTCCTCATTGTGATATTTAGGAACAATTTTTCTAAATTCTGCCACGGTCATCATTTTGTTTCTGCCCTCCTGAGTGTCTTTAATTTCTCCCTTAATATCGGTAACTTCTACTACATGGAAAAACTTATCTTCCAATTGTTCATTAGTGTTTTTATCATAGACCATTTCATGTATTTCATAACAAAATTTAGTTTTTCCGGTAATTCCAGATTCTTCTCCTAACTCCCTTAAAACACTTTCTTCTAAAGTTTCTCCAAACTTAATTTTTCCTGATATAAAACCCCAATAACCAAAATATGGTTCCTTTGTTCTTTGCTGAATTAAAAATTTTTCTTCTCCCTTTATAATCTGGTGGGGGACAATAATTACACTAACCTTTGGCTGTTTTTCTACTGTATTTGTTGTAGTGTCCATTTTACCAGCCACCATTTTTCCTTTATTGGTTAAACAATAAAAATTATTTTCTTTTTTAATTAATTCCAAATTAAGCAGTGATTTTATATGATAGCTAAAATTGTCTGTGGTTAATTGATCAATGTTTAAATCCTTAAATCTAGCTTTAGGATTAAACAACAAACTGCACAATATTTTTGCCTGAATTTCATTTATTTTGTCCATAACAGGAAGATAACAGAATTAAAAACTTATTCAAGTGAAATTAATTTCACTAAATTATTCAATTAATTTTCAAAAATTTCCGCCATATTTATTCGGGTACTTCTTATTGTTTCCTTTAAAATAACTCCCTTTTCACCATAATATTTTCTTTCTTCTCTCGTCGTTAATGGTAATGTAAAAGTATCTTTTCCACAACTGCGATTTATACAAATGTCTCTTGGTGGAAATATATACTCATCACAATGCGGACATTTTTCCCCAATTAACTGATATCTTTGTTTTTTTAATCTCCAGTGTCTTGGTACTTCCATTATTCCTCCTGAAAA
>JBAZWK010000039.1:0-6692 GCA_041660365.1 Candidatus Shapirobacteria bacterium
ACGCGACCGTGATCAAGGATGTACTGCCGCGGCTTTTCGAGAACGATGCTTCTTCGGCGCGGCCGGAAGGAAGCATGGAGGTCCTGAAAGTCATTTGGTGGGAACACAACTGCAAATCAGGGCAATTCTCGTCGGCAAAGGTTCATCATTCGCTAAATGTTCATACCGATGGAACCTATGAACTTTCGCCTTTACCGAAGCTTGTGCCAGAAGAGATTCCAGGGTTTTAAGAAAATATGAACACTATGCAAAAATGGCGACTTTTGTCAGGGGGGCCTGCAGAGCATGTTCGAGAACGACCGATCGGCGGCAAGGGGACTTATAAGCGCCCGGAGACTTATCATATTTGAACATTCCTCGCTTATGGGGGATAAGAGCACACAGGAGCTTTTTGACCGAGTAGAAGCCGAGAGAGCAACTGATGCGGCCAAAGCTGCCAGAGATTTTTCTGATTACAGAGTCACCCTCGACGGTGTCGAGGTGAAGGAGTTAAGGACTGTAGTATCGGTAGTGTAAAGAAATCCCTTGACCGCCAACACAGTTGGCGTTTATCATAATAAACGCCAACTGTGTTGGCGCGTATCATCTCCATTGGAATTGGAGGGCTATATGGGCGGCGATTATCGGCAGAGGGTTTTGGATCTGAGTTCAACACTTGCCCAAAGATCGGCATTCCTTTTCGGCCCTCGCCAGACGGGAAAGTCGTCCTATGTCCGGGAGCAGCTCGGCTCGCTGCCTGCTGTGAGCTACAATCTCTTGGACGCGGGTCTGCGCTTGCGTCTCTTAGCCGATCCGACGCTAATGCGTCAGGAGATAGAGGCGCGACAGCTTCGGGATTGTGTCGTGTTCATCGACGAGATCCAGAAGTGTCCGGAACTTCTCGACGAAGTACAGCTTCTGATCGAGGAGAGGGGCATACGTTTCCTCCTTTCGGGCTCGAGCGCGCGAAAACTGAAGCGGGCGGGAACGAACCTGCTGGGTGGGCGGGCGCGGACGAAATACCTCCACCCTTTCGTCTACCCCGAGGTGTCAGGAGACGAGGATCTTCTCGGCAGGGTCATGGCGCGGGGATTGTTGCCTCCCCATTACCTGTCGGAGGCGCCGGACGAGGACCTGCGGTCCTACGTGGACACTTACCTGTCGGAGGAGATTGCGGCGGAGGGGCAAGCGCGAAACTTGCCCGCCTTCGCCCGTTTTTTGCAGACCGCGGCGACCCTCAACGCGAAGATGATCAACTACACGAACGTCGCGAACGACGCTCAGGTTCCACGACAGACGGTCCGTCTTTGGTTCCAGATCCTCGTCGATACGATGCTGGGCTACGAACTCCCGTCATATACATCCACGGTGAAGCGAAAATCGGTGGAGACCGCGAAGTTCTATTTCTTCGATACGGGGATCGTGCGGACGCTGCGGAGGCTCCTCTCCCTCCTTCCCGAAAGCGCCGACTTCGGGGAGTTCTTTGAACAGTACATATTCATGGAGCTGCGGGCTTGGATCGATTACCGGAAGCCTGAGGAACGTCTCGCCTATTGGCGCTCGCTTTCAGGGTACGAAGTCGACTTTCTCCTGGGCGAAGCGACGGCGATAGAGGTGAAGTCGACGCCCCTCGCCCAGGAGAAGCATCTTTCGGGTCTCCGGGCTCTACGGGAGGAGGGCAAATTCAAGCGCTTTATCCTCGTATGCAGAGATGAGCGCCCCCGGAAGCTCGACGGCATCGAAATACTGCCCTGGCGGGAATTTCTTGGCAAGCTTTGGGCAAACGAATTTTCCTAAAGAGGCTGAGCCTTGTACAAAGAAGATGACCTTATTCCTATCTCTGCGCTCCAGCATGTTCTCTTTTGCGAGCGACAATACGCGTTGATACATATCGAACAGATTTGGAAAGAGAATTTTTTTACGGCCGAAGGGAAAGTGCTCCATGAGCGAGTAGACATGGAGCATCACGAGTCTCGGCGACTGTTTCGGCAGGAATTCGGAATGGCTATCCGGTCACTCGATCGTGGGTTGATAGGGAAATGTGACCTGGTGGAATTGTACCTCGCGCCTGGTGGCGGTGTCGCCGAAGCGATGCCTGTGGAATTCAAACGCGGCAAAGGCAAGGAAGAGGATGTGGATCGGGTACAGTTATGCGCGCAAGCGCTGTGCCTGGAGGAAATGTTCTCCATTGAAGTCCCTCGGGGGCAACTTTACTATCTGCAGGAACATAGGCGGACTAGCGTTGAAATCGATAGTGCGCTGCGGACGAAAACTGCCGGCTTGGTAGATCGAATACGATCGTTGCTTAATGCAGGTGTGACGCCGTCCGCAATTTATGAGAAAAGGAAATGTGATCATTGTTCGCTCGTTGAATTGTGCATGCCGAAGAGCGCCGGCGCCGGGGGAAAGCGGGTAGACAGATTCGTGCAAGTTCAAATCCGAACGGCTCGCGCCGAGTGCGCATCGTGATGGAGAGGTTGTCGTTGCCACAAAAAGGGGGATACACATCGTGAGGAAGCTGCTCAACACTCTGTATGTGAGCTCCCAAGGTGCGTATCTGCACCGCGATGGCGAAACGGTAGCGGTGGAGATGGAACAAAAGCGGGTAATGCAATTGCCGATCCATACGATTGGTGGCATTGTCTGTTTTGGCAACGTGCTCTGCTCTCCTTTTTTATTAGGCTTTTGCGCAGAGCACGATGTCGCGGTTTCCTTTTTGACGGAATATGGGCATTTCCTTGCGTCAGTGCGAGGGCCGGTGAGCGGGAATGTACTGCTCCGACGCAGACAATATCGCATGGCCGATGATCCTGAAGCGACTAGAGCGATCGCCGCGAATATAGTGAGCGGAAAGCTCGCGAACAGCCGGATCGTCATGAACCGAACTATCCGCGACCATGGGAATAAAGTGGATGCAGACAGGCTCCGCGCTGCTTCGGCATCGATCGATCGCATCATGGATCAGATCCCAAAGGCAGCCGATACCGAAGGAGTTAGGGGATTCGAGGGGCTGGCTGCTGCCGAGTACTTCGGGGCCTTCAATCACTTTATTATCGATCAGAAGGAAAGCTTCACTTTTAATGAACGAAACCGCCGACCTCCATTGGATCCGGTGAATGCCCTACTCTCCTTCGTATACACCCTACTCGCGCACGATGTGCGATCTGCTTTGGAGACAGTGGGCCTCGATCCAGCAGTAGGTTTCCTGCATCGCGACAGGCCTGGGCGACCAGGGTTAGCCCTCGATATCATGGAAGAATTCAGGCCGGTAATCGCGGATCGACTTGTCCTCTCGCTTATCAATCGGCGACAAGTGGGGCCGAAAGGTTTCACAAAAGCTGCAAACGGCGCAGTGACGATGGACCCAGATACGCGCAAAATAATACTTACAGAATATCAGATCCGCAAACAGGACGAGGTTTTCCACCCATACATCGAAGAGACAGTGCCCATCGGGCTCTTGTTCTTTATTCAGGCGAACCTGATGGCCCGGCATATCCGTGGCGACATCGACGGCTATCCGCCATTTTTCTGGAGGTAACCATTTGTGATGGTCTTAGTAAGCTATGACGTAATGGTCACGAGCGCGGGTGGCGCGCGACGCCTGCGGAAAGTCGCAAAGGCTTGCACCAATTTTGGACAAAGGGTTCAGTTTTCTATGTTCGAATGCGTAATCGATCCTGCGCAATGGGTACAACTCAAACATATTCTTGAAGAGATTATCGATTCGGAAACGGACAGTCTGCGTTACTACTATTTGGGGGCCAACTGGAAGAGCAAGGTCGAACATGTCGGGGCGAAACCTTCTCTCGACATGGATGATCCGCTCATTGTATAAAAGAATGTCTACAGCTTGTTGCGTCGACTGCCGTTTCTGTCTCAGTATTTTGGTACAATGACATGCATAATCCTCTAGTTTTATTTTATAATAGTATGTATCCCAACTTGTCGCGAACCACAATGACACAAAAAACACCTGTACATTCGCAATCAAAATAACTCCTTTCGAGAACGTTCTTTGATAAAACAGGGAAGGGAAAGAATCATCAATTTATAGCTTATGCGATCGGGTTCGCGATCTTAGGGCTGTATCTGGTTCCCTGGTCAATATATAATCTGGTGTAGGTCGCACCCCGCGCGGGTGCGTGGATTGAAACCCATCGTGCGCCGCGATTATCTGAACCCAACCCTGTCGCACCCCGCGCGGGTGCGTGGATTGAAACAAGCTGAATACTGCACCGGATATCATGGCGTTGAAGTCGCACCCCGCGCGGGTGCGTGGATTGAAACCGGCATTGGTTCCCGTGAAATGAGAGAGAACGTCAAGTCGCACCCCGCGCGGGTGCGTGGATTGAAACATCTTATGCCCGACAACCCTGTTTTCATGCACCGCGTCGCACCCCGCGCGGGTGCGTGGATTGAAACAGTTCTGCAATGCGGTAGTATCGTGCTTTCTGGGTCGCACCCCGCGCGGGTGCGTGGATTGAAACACCGCTATATGCTCTGTACCGAGTACGATAAACTAAGTCGCACCCCGCGCGGGTGCGTGGATTGAAACGGTAAAATCGGCGGCTTGAAGATTATCAAAGTCCGTCGCACCCCGCGCGGGTGCGTGGATTGAAACAAAGCAAAAGAAGCATGAAAGATCGCAAGCGGAAAGTCGCACCCCGCGCGGGTGCGTGGATTGAAACCAATTTGGGCAAGGCGGTTTTGCAAGCGTGTTTAAGTCGCACCCCGCGCGGGTGCGTGGATTGAAACCAGTTCATTGACGCCAGTTTCAAGGCTGAAAAATGGTCGCACCCCGCGCGGGTGCGTGGATTGATACTCCAGATGGTGAACGCCGGATTTAACCCACTACAGGTCGCACCCCGCGCGGGTGCGTGGATTGAAACAAGAAAACCTGGTCCGAAATTCTGCAATCGTGTTTGTCGCACCCCGCGCGGGTGCGTGGATTGAAACTGTTTTCGATATTGACTGTAGCGACAGGGAAGTTATTGTCGCACCCCGCGCGGGTGCGTGGATTGAAACCGGGTTGATAAAACAGGCGATAGCCGATGAAACGAGTCGCACCCCGCGCGGGTGCGTGGATTGAAACAAGTCCCGCTCGGCAATTAACGTTGTCGGTAGCGTCGCACCCCGCGCGGGTGCGTGGATTGAAACAGCTTTTCGCGGAGGGAATATATCTCTTGCCATAAAGTCGCACCCCGCGCGGGTGCGTGGATTGAAACATGATTGGGTGAACCATCAAAGCTCCGGCTTGCCAGTCGCACCCCGCGCGGGTGCGTGGATTGAAACTCATCGAGGCGCCATGAGTTGTCGACCGCCTCAGTCGCACCCCGCGCGGGTGCGTGGATTGAAACTTGCGCCGTCCTCGTCAATGATACGGCAGTGGCAGTCGCACCCCGCGCGGGTGCGTGGATTGAAACTTGAAGGTGGCGGCATCAGCACGCGGCCAGAAAATGTCGCACCCCGCGCGGGTGCGTGGATTGAAACCCTGCATTTTCATCTATCATGGCCAGGTCCGCGGGTCGCACCCCGCGCGGGTGCGTGGATTGAAACCGGGATTCTTTGATTCCGTCGCCATTCGCCGCGCGTCGCACCCCGCGCGGGTGCGTGGATTGAAACTTTCTGTTTCTCGAAGGGCGCCGGCTCGGGTTCGGGTCGCACCCCGCGCGGGTGCGTGGATTGAAACCAGGTAGATATTCTCGATCGCGGAATCCTTGAGGTCGCACCCCGCGCGGGTGCGTGGATTGAAACCCGTGGTTTACATGGATCGCCGCCCAATGGTCCTGTCGCACCCCGCGCGGGTGCGTGGATTGAAACATGAACCCCAGCAGATTCCCGGCCTCCCTGCCTAGTCGCACCCCGCGCGGGTGCGTGGATTGAAACTTTTATCGAGGCAGACCATAGTGGTAAACGCAGGGGGTCGCACCCCGCGCGGGTGCGTGGATTGAAACCACAGGGAGACGAAGAAGTCACCGATCGACTTGGTCGCACCCCGCGCGGGTGCGTGGATTGAAACTGGCGGGTCCGAGGAAATCAAGAAATACCTTGAAAGGTCGCACCCCGCGCGGGTGCGTGGATTGAAACGACCTGGACGGTCATCTCGCCATAGTGGGGATGAATGTCGCACCCCGCGCGGGTGCGTGGATTGAAACAAGAAAGTATGGCAGGTGATAAACATCATCGCCCTGTCGCACCCCGCGCGGGTGCGTGGATTGAAACGCGAGGAGCTGCTGGCCGTCAACCTTGATAGCGAGTCGCACCCCGCGCGGGTGCGTGGATTGAAACGCAACAGGGGCGATGGAGGAAATGGCACGATCAAGTCGCACCCCGCGCGGGTGCGTGGATTGAAACTCGTAATGGAGCGCCGGAAGAAAATTGAGAATGAGTCGCACCCCGCGCGGGTGCGTGGATTGAAACTTGACAAGCCAGATGATGCCAGCCGTCAACAGGGTGTCGCACCCCGCGCGGGTGCGTGGATTGAAACAGAAACAACAAAAAAACGGCGCTGACCGTTATTGTCGCACCCCGCGCGGGTGCGTGGATTGAAACCTCATCTTGCCAGCACCTATACAACGGTATCGATTGTCGCACCCCGCGCGGGTGCGTGGATTGAAACTCCTCGATCTCCGTTCCGGTGGGCACATAGTTCGGTCGCACCCCGCGCGGGTGCGTGGATTGAAACATTTGTTGACCTCGGCCCTATTCGC
>JBAZWK010000040.1:0-6273 GCA_041660365.1 Candidatus Shapirobacteria bacterium
TCCCCCTAATAAACATATTTAGGAACAGAAAGATTGAGTTCGGATTTAGTCTACAAAACTTGGAAACTGTATTTAATTGTTTTAATCTATCCCCAGTTTAGAAAGGTGAATTAACAAGTACTCTATCAAGTACTTCTGGGTAATCTCGTTTGAATTTATTATATGCGGCAATTCCAGTAACACCAAAGCTCTTTTCTAGAGTAGACATAACTAAAAATAAATCAGTTGGCAACAACTTATCAATACCACCTAATTCACCAATAATTTTTTCTACCGTTTCTCTGAAAACATCTTTTGGAAAAAGTACCTCTTCAGCAAAAAAATTTGCTTGAATTTCTAATTTTCGGTGGTCGTCTATACTAATATGATTTTGAAAATCGATATACTCTTTATTAGTTGATACTTTAGATATTTCAGAAAATAGACCAGAGTGTAAAATAAGGTGTCCTATTTCGTGAGCAATTGTAAATCTTGTTCGACACTCCTGATTCATATATTGTTTCTCGTCAACCAAAATTGTTTTAAAGTCCTTGCTTATTCCGCCGTGGACTTCACAATATCTTTCAAGATTAGTAATAGGAAAGATTATTAAGCCGAGATTTTTTTCTGCAATTAAATCAATAGGTATGGGGCAATCAAACGAAACGTGATATTTACATAGAAAATCATTAGCTTTATGAAAGATAGTATCGTTATCTATGTAAGGGACCATATCTTGGTTACTCGCCTTTTATCAAATTCACTAGCGTTTCAACGTCTTTTTGGGTTATCTCTTTTTTAGATGCTTTCCGAAAAAATGCTGGAAGATAGTTTATAACTTTTGAGTCTAAATTTTTTGGTAATTGTTTATTGCTTATAGACGCAAGATCCATAAATTGATGCCAGTCTTCCGAGTTGTCTTTGATTCCATAAGATAAAGCTAATTTTTTAAGTCTATCTTCTTCCTCGGGTGGCGTCAGAATTTCTGTTTCTAGCCTAGAAATATAAGCAACGTCGTAACCGGTTTCCTTGCAAAATTCTCTTAGAGATTTGTCTAGACTCAATCGTTTGTTTCGTATAAATTCACCAAAGTTCATATAATCCTCCATTCTTAACAACTAATCCTGCTCTGTTGTATAATACGTACAACAGTTAACTTTGTCAAGTTTGTTAAAAACAATGAAAAGTAAAAAGAAACTTATCCCTACTGTAGAACTTTTATATCTGTGTAACACTGAATTTAAAAATATAGTGGATTAGTGACAATGAGTATGACAAATATTATCAATCCTTTCGTGAACACATAGCGGAAATGGATACTAGAATAGCTATCCTTCAAGAAGCCGAAGACAATTACTATATAACGGTAAAATATCTCTTGGAATTAGCAAATCGAGCATACGATCTTTTCAAAAGTTCTGAAGTTGAAGAAAGACGACAATTAATTAAGCTAGTACTATCGAACCTTAGAGTAGAAGACAAAAAAATCGATTTGATGCGATAAAACCTTTCGACACGATCATCAATTACGCTGATCATAAACTCTGGCTCCCCCTCTAAGATTCGAACTTAGGACCAATCGCTTAACAGGCGAGCGCTCTACCACTGAGCTAAGGGGGAATGTGGTTAAAAATTTTTTAACAACTCTCTACCAAAACCAGATTTAAAGTATTTCTCTTTTTTCCTAGCTTCGATTCTATCTGAACATTCTTCATAGTAAACCATTTTCCAAGGTTTTTTATTCCTTGTACTCATATTTTTGCCAGAATTGTGCTCCAATAACCTCCTATTTAAGTCATTAGTAATACCTTTGTAAAATTCTCTCGTTTTAATACTTTTAAGTATATAAACGTAATACATAAGATACTCTACCACTGACCTGCCTGCCGGCAGGCAGGGCTAAGGGGGAATGTGGTTAAAAAACAATTTTAAATTTTCAAAAGTGCTTGATGATTATAACATCACCCCTACCTAAAATTATACGATTATTTTCTTCCAAACAAGTTAGGTTTTCTTCTCTGAATTTCATCTCTCATATTTTTTCTTTCCCTAACCAAATCTTGATAAGCCATATTGGCCATGTCAGGCAAAACATGTCTGAAATTCGGTCCTTTGACAATGCCCTCCAAACCATATCTCCAAAAATGTTCCAAATACACCTGTTCTCTCAATAGACCGTCTTCATCTAAATTCATCTCCGACATTTTTTCTTTTAATTGATTAAATGTATCCACCCATTTTTTAGGATTATCTACCAAAACATTAGCTATTTCCGGAATATCAACATCGTTCGATTGGCTTTGACCACGATATAAAACCAGAACTCCAACTGGAGCAAAGGGTTCAGGATTTCTACTAATCACTGCTTTTGGTTTATTTATAAAGTCTAAAAAAGCTGGCGATTCATAATTAATTATCAAATCATCAGTCTCATTCCAAAGGACCTGTTCTCTTATCCTCTCATCACCGCGTCCAAATTGATTACTGATTCTCACCCAATTCGGCGACATGGTAATTTTATCGTCTAAAATATTTTTATATTTTTTATTGCCCCTACAGGCATTCACCAACAACAATCTTGTTTCTGCCGACAAAAAGCCACCAATTCCTCCACGATAAGTGCTTATTGCCATTGACCCGTCGTCAACGGTAATTATTGGAAATTTAGGTAAATTTTTTCTAACAATTCCCTTAAAATTATATTTTTTCTCTTCTTCTGTTTTTCTCACCACAATTCCTTTCTTTTCTTCATTTTCATTCTTCCTATTTTCGGAAAAATTAATCATTGATTCCCAGACTCTAATTACCCCTCCATAATCAAAACGATTTACTGAAATATTAAATTCGTTTAACAATATCATCACCCTTTCCCTGGTATCAATATCGGAAAGATTCCAATTTTTTAATGGTAAATGTCCTTTTTTCTCTTCATCAATTTTTTTATTTATTTCTCCAGGCAAAGATCTTATTCTCTCCACCACGTGTCCCATTCTTTGAACTTGTTGGTCTAAAGAATCTAATTGTGTTTTTTGTTCTTTATTTCCCATCAACATTTGATTCAATCAATAATGGTCCGCTTAAAGTATTACTAAATTTATCCATTTTAGCTTGCTCTTGAGTTAATTTTCCCAAAAAAATGTTCATATTCATCGCCACATTATCTCTAATTCCTCTCTGTACTGACAAGACTTTACTGGCCAAATACACATCCATCATTGCTGCTATTTCCACAGCTTGAGCCATTCCGGCTAAAGCAATTAAACCGCTGGCGCTAACCCCAAACTCGGTCGAAATTTTATTCCACACCGCCGCACTCAAGATTGTTCTTTGAGTTTCCATTAACATTCCATCGGTATGAGCCACATTTAAACCACTTAAAATTTTCATCTTTAACTGTTCAGTTTTCACTGTTTCACTTGAATATTCCCTAATTCCATTTCGATTATTTCTCCAATTACTTATATTATTTTCGTTAATCGGCGCATCCTGCATCAATGACATTCTCATGTTTGTCGCCAACAATTCAGCTTGAACATTTATTGTATTCATAGGCTTAATTTTTTCCAATTGAGTATTATATTGTTCTGCAACCTCACTTAAAACATCACCCCTGCGACTAATTATTTCTCCGGTTCTTAACAAAGCTCTTTCCGCACTCTTCTCATCTCTTCGGCCTCTCTTTAATTGTTCAATCAATGGTCTTTTATCCCTTACAATTCTATCCATCAAAGACAACCATGGGGTAAACAGTTCTGGCATTCTTTGTGAAACCTCTCCTACTCTATGTTTTTTACTCTTTTCCAAAATTGATTCACACATTCCAATGATCATTCTGGTTCTAAGTCCCATATCTTCCTCTTTAGCCACGTTAACTAATTCGTTAGATACCCTGACTAAATCATGGGTTATTCCCCCATTTTCTATAATTCTTGTCAATATTCCGTTGGTCATCGAGGCTAAATATATCGACATGTTCGGCTGACCATACTCCCCTCCAACTACTCCTACATTATTCAATAAATTATTCAAACTATTATTACCGCTATTAATTACCCCAATAACAGGTTCTCTTGCATCCACTTTGATTTCACTAATAATTCCACTTCTTTCCGCTTCAATTTTTCTTTGCACCGGAGTTTCAATTTTAGGCTGGTTAAAAACTCCTCTAATTGTTTTTTCAATATTTGCTAAAGCCATATTTTTTTATTAAATTTTTAAAAAAATTTATAAATAAAAAACAAGCCGGAGAGTAAAAATAAAAATAAAAAATTTTGTGCTCTCGCACACCGCCTCCCCGAAGGGAGGGAAGGGAAATTAATCCCTCCCCTTTTTGATTATTAATCGTGGTTGTTCCACCTTTGATACATTTGTATCCCATTCAACACTACTGAAACCAAACCAATTATGATCCAAACCCATGTAGTAACATTTAAATCACCACCAGACCATTTGGTCACAAAACTGAACATATAGTCAAAGGCAAAAAACGTCAAACAAATTGCCTGACCAATCGAAAGACCATGTCCAATTTTCCCGTCAATAACTAGGGTTCCAAAGTAGATAATGACCACTACTATAAAAGCCCTATCATCCACCCCAGAATAAAAAATTGGGACAATACGCATAACAACCATTGCAATGGTTGTTAAAACTTGCAAAAAATCTAATATGAAACCAGGCATCTTTTCCTCTTTTCTTTTTTTATCAAAATTTTTTTATTTTTTTTGAAACTATGTTGCCAACAATTGGTATCTGCCAACTCTTGGCAACACAGGTTCTTTTCTCCGGCTTGTTAATGTGCAACCTGATTTTTTAAATCAGATTTGCCATCCCGGTCGATTCCGATTTATCGGAAGAGCACCGGGAAGTGCCGAAATTTTCTTCTCCAAAAACGCTTCGTTTTTCTTGAAAAAAATCTCTATCAAAATACCTGCAAACTATATCAAAAAAACCGGCAAAAATCAACTATATATTATTATTATGAGATTTAGTCCTGATTCCCGGCATCTGCCCTATTTTGCCAAGCCGATTTACCTTCATCTGGTAAATGCTGACCACATATCATTCTAAAATCGTCATCTCCATAATCAACCCTATTCACCCCTGGTAAAACCCCCTTTTCTTCTTTTTCTTTCTTGGTCATATCCTCACATATTTCACAAGTTATATTTGAGTCAGAAACTAATTTAATCGATTTTATATGTTTATTTGGATCCAAAATTGGTTTTACCTCATACCCCATTTCTCTCATCTTCCATAAATCAAATTCACCAAAATATCTCACGTTGCCTTCAATCATAAACGGTCTCTCTTTCTCCCTCTCATGGCTTAATAATTCCCTTCCAGACTCAGTTTTTTTTTCATTTTCCTTAAATAAAGTCATCTCAGTTATTTTACTCTAAATCTAAAATTTTTTACAATTTCCTACTTATTTTCAAAAAAACCACAACCCGCAAAATACCTAAAACTAAAACCCAAAAACCAACTACCCTAAAAAGTGGTAGCCTCAAAAAACAAGGCTACCACCTCAAAACTAAGTCCCAGATGGATAACGTGAAATGATATCCACCATTCTCGACTTAATTTTCTCAGACCGGTAAGGAATTTTTTTATTTTTTAAAACCGGCGCCGGTTTTAAGATTCCATAACGAATCATTTCATCCTTCGTATAACTTTTGCCGTTTGCTGGCTTTGGTAGTGGTGTAACCATTATTTTTTCTCCAATGATTTTTTTTTGTTTCTGAAAATTTTGCTGATTCTTTCAACAAACCAATTCATACAACCTTCCGTACAAAAGAAAATTTCTCTTCCGTCCGGAAAAACATATTTAAACTCTGTACCGCAGTTTTCACTGCACTTTCCACATCTATTTGTGTCCATTATTTCTTTCCGCCGTGAACCACAACAGGTTTAGATAATCCCATGCACATACAGTGGGATTTTTTTGCCTTTTGGAGTTTTTTAAGCTCCCTTTCTTCTGCGTGAGTTAATTTATTTCCATTTCTTTTCATTTCTAACAAAAAATTTAGCCTACCACTATCATCTGTCATCGTATTTCCTCATTTGGGTTTTTGATTTATTCTAAAATTCAGAATAGAACCCGATCAATTCTCAACCGCAGTTGAGCTCTCATCGGGTTCTACCCTATTTATCTCCCTCTTTTTAGTCCCCTTTCATCAAGGGGGAATCCCGATTAATGTCGGGAAGGGGGTTTGTATTTTGCAGGTTGTTAAAGTACTCCTTACTCCCCGCAGACGAAACTGCTCTCAATCTCACTGCAGTTTTGTAAGATAC
>JBAZWK010000041.1:0-6238 GCA_041660365.1 Candidatus Shapirobacteria bacterium
GCGCTATGGTTCCCCTCGAACGAGCGGGCCACCGCCGTCGGCCTCCTCACCCTCGCCAACCTCCTCGGCGCGGCGGTCGGCCAGGTCCTCACCCCCATCCTCACCGAGACCATATCGATTCCGGCGGTTCAGCTCTATTACGGGATCGCTGCCTCGGCGGCGGCGCTGCTCTTTCTCGTCGTCGCGCGCGAAAAGCCGGCGACGCCGCCCGACGCCTCCGCGGAATCGGAGCGGGCTCTCATGCTCGATGGGCTAAAGAGCGCGCTCGCGCTCAAGTCCTTCAGGCGATATCTTGTGATGGCTTTCATAGGATTGGGAATTTTCAACGGCGTGACGACATGGATCGAAGGCATCGTGCGCCCGCGAGGCTTCGACTCCAAACAGGCCGGCGTGGCCATCGCCGTCATGCTGGTCGCGGGCATCGTCGGCGCCGTCGTTATGCCCGCCCTCTCGGACAGGAAGGGAAGGCGCAAGCCCTACATCATCGCCGGCCTTCTGGGGGGCATTCCGGGCATCGTCGGCCTCGCGCTCGCCCCTACATTCCCCCTCCTCCTCGTCTCCAGCTTCGCCCTCGGCTTCTTCCTCGTCTCCGTGAATCCCATCGGCACGCAGTATGCTTCCGAAACCGCCCTCCCCACGCCCGAAGGCACCTCGAACGGCCTCATCTCCCTCGCCGGGCAGATTTCGGTTGTCCTCGTCTACGTGATGGAGCCCCTGCGGAAGGCCACGGGATCCTATGTGTTTCCCCTGCTCTGCTTCGCCGCCCTCCTCGCCCTGAGCGCCGCGCTCGCGACCACGCTCGTGGAGAAGCCGAAGGAATCAGTACCTATACGACGTGAATCCTGAAAAGTCGTTCTTGATTCCCTGGATATCGAGCATCGCCGACACTTCTCCGCGATGATGGATGCCGTGGGTGAGAACATGCAGAACGGTCTGCCAATTCACTTTTTCGAAAACGTCCCCTCGCGTGTTCCTGTACTGGACAGTCTTCGATAATTCGGCGTCGCTCAACGCTTCGATGTACTCCAATAGGACGAGATCGAGTTCATCCAGCAGCGACGCGGCTTCTCCGACATCAACCCCGATCTTCGCCTTGATGGCGTCCATCTCCATGCCGAGCGTCTTGCTCTTCTCCAGCGGGGCATAAGCGCCGAATGAGGCGAAACGTTTGAGCCAGATAGCCTCGGCCGCCGCGATATGCCCCAGCGCGCCGACAGCCGAATGATAGAAGGTCCCGCATTCCTTGCCGATTTTTTCCTTGTCCGCGCTCTTCAGGATCCCGCACATGGCCTGGTTGGCCTGGCGGTTATACATGGCCATGGCGATAAGGCAGTCTTTCATCGTCGTCTCCTCATGGGATATTCGTTGAATCAATACTATCATTGCCTGACGCGATAGTGAAAGCTTCAGAAAGTTCAAGAGTGAGATATTTCATTAGTGATAAATAAGGTGTATAAAGCACAGGAGCGATCAAACTCTTCCATCGTGAGGTCTTTATGAAGAAATTTGCTATCCTTTGCCTCTTTCTTTTAGCCGCCATGTCAGGTGCCTTCGCGCAAAAAGCCTTTGGGGCCCCACAGCGCATTCTCCTCGCCTATGAACTCGTGGATAAGGGTATTGATCCATGGAGGGCGTATTTCAGGGATGAGTATAGTTCACCGGACTATGTGCTTGAGGAAATAGAGGCGTCGAAGCTTTCCGCCATGAAACCGTCGGACTACGATTTCATTATCGTCTATGGCGCCGTGATGGCATTCACTTCGAAAGAGCCGATACGCGACTGGTTAAATACGAATCCGAAACTCGCGCAAAAAAACGTCGGGCTTTTCGTGACGGCGAACAGGTGGTTTTTGAAGAAGTACAACGATCAGCTGCTCAGCCTCCTCAAAAAGTCGGGAGCGACAGTTGTCGACGCGGTATCAGCGGAAACCAAAAAGCTCAGTGATAAAGAAAAGCAACAACTCGTCCATACATTCGCCCAGAAGGTTAAGCGATACTAAACCGGCATCCGTAAAAGGTTGGCGGAAAGCAAGCTATAATCGTAGGTATTCCACCCCTGCTGCTCCTCCCCTACCCTCGCACAAGCTCCCGAGGCCTTCCATTCCACTCGCGTCCTTCCAGCAGACGACCACGACGCTTTTTGAAAAAGCCGCCCCACTGTTTGAAGAAAAAGGGAATCCCGAGCGACTCTGCCTGTTGCTTAATTTCAATTGCCCAGGCTTCCTCCATCGGACGAGCGCCGGGGCCCGATTCGCCTCCAACGATTACCCAGTCTACACCTCTCAGATCGATTTTTCCGACAGGCCCGATAAGGGGCTCGAAGGAGATGAATTTACATGGAGCCTCGGTAGAGCAAAGGGCTTCGATTCGATCTCGGGTGTCCCTATGTTCCACAGTGACACCGACGATCGCGTTGTTTGGCCAGTCTACAACCCTATCGATTGCGACTAAGCGCTCGGCGCGCTTTGTAAGCAACTGGAAGTGATGCCATTCCGCTTTTCGCACGGTTTTTAAAACTGAATCAATAAATGAGTCCGGCACTTCGTCATGGAAAAGGTCGCTCATGGAGTTTACGAATATTGATCGAGGGGCACGCCAATGAAGGGGGAGTTCGACAATATCCTCATGGAGCGTCACATTAAATCCGTTGCGGTAACGAGGCTGCCCCATCGCTTTGAGCCGTTTCGCCATTCTCTCAGCATAGCAATGCTCGCAGCCTGCGCTTATCTTTGAGCAACCGGTGACTGGATTCCAGCTGCATTCAGTCCATTCGATGGTGGTTCTTGCCATAGTCAATCCTTCATGAGAATCTCGCGCGCGATCTTGAGCGCTGGTTTTTTTGCGTTCGGGTTTCTTGCGCTCCGAAAGTCCTGTCCAAACACTCCGCGAATCCTAGAAGATGGCATATTTCCTTTTCAAAAAAACAATTAACTGATCATTCGGAAAATGATTCTAAAGGGCAATTGCTTTTATCGCGGCTATCAGGCACGCAAACATCAATGTATTACATAGTATCAGCATCCGTATATAAAGTGATTCTTGACCTTAATAAACGCGGCGATTTATCAGTAAATCACGATAAGAGGAGCATGTTTATTATGGCGTCCGAATAAGTTATACTAATTTGATGCAGGAGAGAGGTCATGACCAAAGAAAATAACTTTTTTATTCATGGAAGCCAGTGGTTACGGGCGGATTTTCATCTTCACACTCGAAGAGATCGGGAGTTCAAGGATAGTGGCACAGAGCAAGACTTTGTAGCAAGGTATATTACCGCATTAAAACAAGCAGGCATACGCATTGGGGTCATCACAAATCACAACAAATTCGATTGGGATGAGTATAAAGCACTTAGGAAGGCAGCAAAAAGGGAAGAAATCTACCTTTTACCCGGAGTTGAGTTATCGGTAAAGGATGGACGGAATGGCATCCATACACTTGTAGTGTTCCGAGAAGATTGGATAGATAGCAACGAAAATGTAGATCACATTAACAGTTTCCTCGGGTTAACCTTTGCGGGGCAAACTGGTTACGATAATAAAAATGCTAGATCAAATCATGATCTAGTGGATACCATTCGTGAGCTGGATAAATTTGAAAAAGACTACCTACTAATCTTCGCCCATGTCGAAGAGGCTAATGGTCTCTGGGGTGCGCTTGGTGGTGGTAGAATCACCGAGCTTGGCGTAAATGAATTATTCCGTTCCCGTACTGCGGCTTTCCAGAAAGTCCGAACACGAACCAAGCGAGAGGAAATAAAGAGCTTACTTAGTGCTTGGTACCCTTCAGAAGTGGAAGGCTCGGATCCCAAGTCGATTAGTGAAATAGGCCACGGCGAGCCAACCTTCATAAAGATCGGTGCATTTACTTTTGAGGCAATCGAATTCGCCCTTAAACCTGGGGCGGAGCGGTTGTCCAGCGAAATAGTCAATAAACAGGCTCACTCATGGGTCCGCTCCCTTCGCTTTGAAGGGGGTATAATGGATGGAAAACAAGTCGATCTCTCAGATGAGATGAACTGTTTAATTGGCATACGAGGAAGCGGTAAATCAGCAATCCTTGAATCGTTACGCTATGCCCTTGGGTTACAGCTTCCCGATAATACAGACGACCTGGACTACAAATACAAGCAAGATCTGGTACGGTTTGCTTTAGGTAGCGGTGGAAAGGTTATTGTTGAGATAGAAGACGCTCTAGGCCAGCATTACGAAATCCGCCGTATTCTTAATGAAAGAGCAGACCTATACTTTGATGGGGAATTGCGACCTGGTGTTCGCATCCCACTAAAGAATCCCTTATTTTTCGGGCAAAAGGAATTAGTAAAGAGAGGCGAAGGTTCCGAGCGCGAGCTTGTGGAACGCCTGCTAGGTTCGAAACTAGATACCGTCCGAAGCCAGATTGTAACCCAACGCCAACGAGTGTTGGACGTTCTAGCGAATCTCGACAAGTTGAAGGACTTGGATACAATAGAACAGGAGTATCAGAACAAGAAGAAGGACACTGAATTTCGCCTAAACCTTTTTCGCAAACATGGTGTTGAGCAGCAGCTTCAACGTCAGGTGGAATTCAATGCAGACGTGACACAAGCTCACCGAGTGGCCGATGCTGCCGATATTTTTGTACGATCTTTTGAAACGTTTCTGAGGGAACAAGAGTCGGAGTTAGCAGCACTATCTCGACTTGAATCCAAAGAAAACACTGACGTTATCGAAGATATCAATGTGATCTTTGACAGAATACGCAAAGCTCCTGAAAAAGCGCGGCTGGTTTTAAAAGATGCAATAAGCGAAACGCATGCTCTACGGGAGAAACTTGGGGAACTAGAACATCGTCGAGAGATGCTTAAAGATGACTTTGCAGCTATTGAACGGCAACTAAGCGAGCAACTCCAACAGACAGGTATTGTGAGTGTTCGGCCTGACGATTTTGTAAAGTTGAATGCCGAATTACAGAAGGCGATACTAGCGCTTGATGAGATTGCGAAAAGTCGAACTCGAAGGAACGCTTTCCGTGACCAACTATTAAAAGAGTTAAGACGGCTTTCAGACTTATGGCATCAGGAGTTCAAAGAGATCGAAACAGAGATCAAGAAATTGAATGATAGTCAAACCGCCTTACATATAATTCCGCTATACAAGGGTGATAAAGCAGCATTTCTAAAAGAAATGCAGGACCAGTTTCATGGTAGCAAACTCCGTGAAACAACGCTTAAGGGGGTACTGGATTTGCATGCTGACTTCATTTCAGTTTACGAATCCTTAGATTCCATCTGCAACGGTCTCGGCGATTCGAGCGATGTATTCCGCAGGTATTTCAACGAGTCAAGGGCATCTTTACTCACATGGCAAGTACCAAATCTCTTCCAGATCGAGTATCATGGCAAGGAATTGCGCGAACATTCGCTCGGACAAAGAGCCTCAGCGCTTATCCTCTTTATCTTGAGCCAGCGCGACAATGATGTAATCATCATCGATCAACCTGAAGATGACTTAGATAATCAGACCATTTTTGAGGACGTCATCAAATTGATTCGATATCTCAAGAAGGATATACAGTTTATCTTCGCTACACATAATGCAAACTTTCCTGTACTGGGCGACGCAGAACAGGTGGGTGCCTGTGCCTTTGTTAGTGGTAGCGCTGACATTCAAGTTGGTAGCATTGATGAGCCAGGAATTCAAAAGGCCATTGTGTCCATTATGGAAGGCGGTCACGAAGCCTTCGCCCGGAGGAAGGAGATATACCAGCTATGGAAGCAATAGAACTCATTGAGTTGATCGGACTTGGAGAGGACAGCCACACCCAGTTCAAGAAAACCATCACGAATCCCGCATCCATAGCGGGTGAAATTGTGGCTTTCTCAAACAGCAAGGGTGGCCGGATTATCATTGGGGTCAACGACCAAGGCACGGTGGTCGGGCTTTCTGTGGACGACATCCGCAGGATTAACCTACTAATTTCCAGCACGGCAACCGATCATGTGCGGCCTTCGGTCAACCCCACAACCGAGAATATTTCTATCGGTGGCCTGTTGGTCATGGTAGTCACAGTGCGAGAAGGCATTTCCAAACCTTACGCCGACAACAATGGTGTATTTTGGGTGAAGTCTGGAGCGGACAAGCGCCGTGTGACTTCTCGCGAGGAAATTCAACGAATGCTTCAAAGTGGCGACCTCATTCACGCAGATGAATTGCCAATTGACGGAACTACAACTAGTGATACCGATCTGGAGCATTTT
>JBAZWK010000042.1:0-6216 GCA_041660365.1 Candidatus Shapirobacteria bacterium
AACCTATCGATTCCCCAGCTTCGGCCAGGGATCCTTTTACTCCGGTGAGCCAGGCGAAGGTTTCCGCCCATTTTGAGCGGCGCTTTTCGGGACATATCGCAGATCTTCCCCTCTCGACGGTGAGAAAAGGGGCGAGTGAGCTTCTCAAGGCTATCGATGAGGCGCCGGGTTTTATAAGACTTTTCACTGTGGACGCGGCAACATTGTCGGATCTGGCTATCATTGCCTCTGTGGTCGATGCTCAAGGCTTGCTGCTCGCTGGATCCTCCGGCCTCGCCGAGGCTGTTGCCCGGCGCGAGAATAGTTTTAAAACCGGCTCCGGCGGCCACAGTGGCGTCGTGAGGCTGCTTTTGGGACGTATAGCGTTTTTTGTAGGTTCGGTGACGTCGACAAGCGCCGCCCAATGCGCTCGGCTGGCCGAGTCGGACAATGTCCTGCGTCTGGTGGTCAATGGCAGAGCAGCGGCCAATGATCCTGAGGCCGAGATGGGGCGCATGCTCGATCTTCTGCGCCAAAGCCCGGCCGGAAAAGCCCTCCTGATTCATACCGATTCCATCGAGCCCGGGACCTCTGACGAAGGCATCAAGGCGATGGGCAGCCTGATTTCCCAGTTCCTTGGCAACCTTGCCCTGGCGACCTCGCATGAGCGAAACCTGGGATTCCTCTTCGCGATGGGAGGCGATACGGCCGCCCGTGTCGCTGCCGCTCTTGGCGCCGACTATATCGACTTCACCGATGAACTTTTGCCCGGCTTGCCCTACGGATATTTCGAATCGAATACCCTTGGGCGTCGGCTTTATTTTGCCAGCAAATCAGGGGGCTTTGGCTCGGCTGATGCACTTCTCGAAGTGCTGGCGCGCGTCGCAACAAAAAGGAGTCTATCACATGAAAGCCTTTTCCATAGTGTCCCCCTCCCGCGTCATCTTTGGGGCGGGTTCGACGACTGAAATCTCCGAGATAGTAAAGAGCCTCGCGAAGGAAGGCGCTATCCTCGTCCTGAGCGACAAAGGTGTATCGGGCACTGGTGTGCCCGCCAAGGTGGCTGCCGCCCTCGGCGCAGCCGGCTACGCGGCCTCGATTGTGGATACTGTTCCGCCTGAGCCGTCCATTCAAGACCTGGACGCCATAGCGGCAACCCACAAAGGCACGAAGGCGGCGGCCATCGTGGCCATCGGCGGCGGCTCTGTCATGGACGCGGCGAAAGTGCTCGCCATACTCGTCCGCACGGGCTGGACCACCTCCGAACTCGCCGAAAAAGGCGTGCCCGGCCGCGGCATTCCCACCATCATGGTGCCGACCACGGCGGGCACCGGCTCCGAATCCACGCCCAACGCCATCGTCCTTTTCCCCGAAAAAAACCTCAAAGTCGGCATCGTCAGCCCCGACTTCATGCCCGACCGCGTCGTTCTCGATCCCGAGCTCACCCTGGGATTGCCTCCGAAGCTCACGGCGTCCACGGGTGTGGATGCCTTCTGCCACCTTCTCGAATGCTTTATCTCCCGCAAAGCCAACCCCATGAGCGACATGATGGCCCACGAGGGTATGAGACTCCTCTTGCCAGCCCTCCCTGTCGCCTATAAAAACGGGGCCGACCTCGAAGCCCGTTCGGCGGCCATGCTGGCCGCCTATTATGGCGGAGCCTGCATCGCCGCATCGGGCACCACAGCCATACACGCCCTCTCCTATCCCCTCGGTGGCACCTACAGGATTCCCCACGGCGTCGCCAACGCCGCCCTCCTCGTGCCCGTGATGAGCTATCAAAAGGACAAGATCGCCCCGAGGCTGGCCGAGGCCGCCAGGGTGGCGGGCATGCCCTCACTGGGGAGCGACAGAGCCGATGCCGAAGCCCTGATCGAACGGCTGCGCGGACTCGTGAAGGAACTGAACATCCCCTCGAGCCTCTCGGCCCTCGGCGTGCCCGAAAGTGACCTGGGCAGCCTCACCGAGGCGGCCTTCGGCGTGCGCAGGCTCCTCGACAACAACCCCATCGAGCTTTCCAGGGAAGACATTCTTGCGATCTACGAGAGCGTGAGGTAAGAACAAGGATGAGAAAACCGATCGTCGGCGTGACCATGGGCGATGCCGCCGGCATAGGCCCCGAGATAATCCTCATGGCTCTTGCGCGCAGGGAAGTGCGGGCTGCGGGCGACTATGTCGTCTATGGTCTGCCGGAAGTGATGGCCCGCGCCGCAACCCTCGTTGGCTGGAAAGGCGAAATCAGGGAAGCGCCGGAGGGGGAGAACTTCCTCTTCGAAGAAGGCCTTCACAATGTCGTTCGCTGCGGGGCGGGCTCCCTCGACAGCATTAGCTATGGCGCAGTGTCGGCCCGCTGCGGCCAACTGGCCTTCGACGCGATCAAACGGGCGATCGAATATGCCATGCTCCTTATGGAAGGGAATTTTCGCGTCGCCCATATCTCCACCCACGTATCCCTCTTCGACGCTATCAAGGCGGTGAAGAAGGAGAGGGTGGCGACAGTCATACGCCTCGTCCATGAAGCCCTCAACGAGATGGGGATACGGAAGCCGCGCATCGCCGTGGCGGGCTTGAACCCTTACGCAGGCGAAAACGGCCTCTTCGGCAGAGAAGTGATAGAGGAGATAAGCCCCGCCGTGGCGCAGACAGCGAGCCTCGGAGCTGTGGGACCTCTACCCCCTGATTCCGTGTTCAGCAGGGCTGCGGGTGGCGAGTTCGACGCTGTCATCGCGATGTACCACGACCAAGACCATATCCCCCTCAAGATGGTTGGATTCCGCTACTGCGAATGTGAGGCTGAAGGCCCGAGCATTTCGGGCATCAACATCACCCTCGGATCGCCAGTGATACGCTGCTCCATCGACCACGGCACGGCTTTCAACCTGGCCGGCGCTGGCAGCGCCGATCCGGGCAGCATGGCGACAGCGATGATAACTGCGGCCGAGATGGCGGCGGGAGCAATGATACGAAGGAAGGGCACCGCAGGTGCCGGATTCATCAAGGAGTAGAAGATGGCTGGAACTTTGCCGATCATCGGCATTTCGATGGGCGATCCCGCGGGCATTGGCCCTGAAATCGCGGCGAAAGCCCTTGCGAAGCGCAAGACCTACGAAAAATGCCGTCCTCTTGTCACAGGCGATGCTTCGGCTATGGAACAGGCCATCAGGATCGCCAAGGTGAACCTGATGGTGAACGCGATCGAAAAGCCTTCGCAGGCTAAATTCGAATTTGGGACGATCGACGTCGTCGATCTCAAGGACGTTGATGTCGCAAAACTCGAGCATGGCAAGGTGTCAGCCATGGGCGGAAAGGCTGCCTTCGATGCCGTGAAGAAAGTGATCGAGTTGGCCATGGTCGATGAAGTGGACGCCACCGTTACCGGTCCACTCAACAAGGAAGCGCTCAACCTGGCTGGCTATCACTACACAGGTCATACCGAGATCTACGCCGATTTCACCAAAACTAAGGACTACACGATGATGCTTGCCGAGGGCAAGCTGCGCGTCGTCCATGTCTCCACCCATGTCTCGCTGAGACAGGCCTGCGACAACGTCAAGAAGGAGAGGGTCTACGCGGTGATCAAGCTGGCCTACGAGACGATGAAGGCCTTCGGCATCGAGAATCCGCGCATCGGAGTCGCCGGCCTCAACCCCCATGCGGGCGATGGCGGGCTCTTCGGCTGCGAGGAAGCTGAGGAGATTCTGCCGGCTATCCTTAAGGCCCGGACCGAGGGCATGACGGTAGACGGCCCAGTGCCGCCCGACACCCTCTTCTCCAAGGCCCTTGGCGGCCAGTACGACATCGTCGTGGCCATGTACCATGATCAGGGCCATATCCCCCTCAAGGTAGTGGGCTTCACCTGGAGTGAGACGGAAAAGCGCTGGAATTCAGTGAGCGGCGTTAATATCACCCTTGGCCTACCCATCATCCGCACATCAGTGGACCACGGCACGGCCTTCGGCAAGGCCGGGAAGGGTACGGCCACCGAAGAAAGCCTCATCAACGCCATCGACTACGCCATCCAGTTCGCATACCAGCGGATCGCCAAAAAGGCAACCCGATGAAGTGCTCCACATTAATGTTTATTGCGGGGTAGTACACATGAAGACTGCTCTTTGTATTTCCGGACCCGAGATTGGAGCAATAGTGCCTGTCGCCTTGCTTGAAGGAAGTTTTTCAGAGAAGCTTTCTAAAGCCGCCCTATTTGGCTTTCAAGGTGTGGAAATTATGATTACCGACCCATCGCACATCGATGTTTCAAATCTGAAGATGGAGTTGAAATCATTGCATATTAGTGTTGCGGCCATATCAACAGGAGCCATGGCTTCTATTCAGGGTCTTACATTAATTGCAAAGGACAATTCTGTCATGCTTGAATCGCATCGAAGGCTTTTGGAGTTGATAGCCTTTGCTCATGAGCTCAGTGCGCCGGTTGTGACGATTGGAAGTTTTCGTGGACGAATGGCTTCGATTGGTACAATTGATGAAGGCATAGGGAAATTAAAGGAGATTCTTAGCCAAGCTGGCGGTGAAGCTGAAGCCCTTGGAGTTAGTCTAGCGATAGAACCAATAAACCGATATGAAGCGGATTTTCTTCATACAGCCGAAGAAACGACCCAATTCATCAATGAAATAGGAGGCGGAGGCATTGGATTGCTTCTAGATACCTTTCATATGAATATTGAAGAGATATCGCTTGTTGAATGTTTCAGAAGTATCCTGAAGCAACAACAGCTTGTCCATGTTCATTTAGGTGATAGTAATAGGCTTGTTCCTGGTCGTGGTCACATCGAGTTCGGATCTATTTTCGATATGCTCAATGAATTTAAATATGAAGGTTTCGTGTCAGCTGAACTTTACGCCAAACCGTCTGCTGATCTAGCTGCAAAAGAAACAATTGAAGCGATAAGACGATTCACTAATAACTTTTCGCCAACTTCAGTATAGCAAGTAATTTGGAACATTCCTGACAAGCAAGTTGAAATATCCCAGAAACGAATACACATTCTTTTAGCTACACAGTAATGCTGAAAATGGTATACGATTTTGGGGAAATGACATTGACGGGTTTTAGATTATGGGAAAATACTCACCATAGTGGCGAGTTATTCACCATAATTACTTTTGTCATTATACCAAAGCCGTAGTACTGGCTCTTTGTGCTGTCGCTTTGGGGACGGTATTTAGGAAAATCGTTGAAATGCTCGCTAAGATATGATCAATAAAACGTTTATTATATCTTCTTTTTAAATTACTTTTTGGCATGGTAATTGCTAATATGGGATATATAAGGAGATAACTAGATGAAAAGAAATCTTGCTATGCTATTTTTGATTGTTGTGTGCATTTTTGGCAGCTCTGTTTTCGCTCAGAGTCAGTATCCTGCCCAGCCCGTGCGCCTTATTGTACCCTATGCTGCTGGCGGAGGCACTGATATTGTTGCTCGTACTCTCGCGCAGAGCCTTGAAAAGATTCTCGGTGTGAATGTCCTTGTATCCAATATTGTTGGAAGCAGCGGCGCGATTGGAAGGGATTCAGCCAGCAAAGCTTCGGCTGATGGCTATACCTTATTCATGGATGATAAAGCGTTCATGAGTTCGTATTATATGGGTATAGGCTCGGTAACGTGGCGTGATATGCAACCTATATGTAGACTCGATGGCGCTTCATTTGTGCTCGTAGTAAATTCAAAATCTCCTTTTAAGACTGTAAAAGAATTTCTTGATTATGCGAAGCAAAATCCAGGCGTAGTAACAATAGCCGTCTCTGGAATTGGTGGCATTTCGCACCTGAACGTCGAAGCGATTAAGTATGCCAGTGGAGCAAAGATAGTCATTGTTCCATTTGAAGGTGGCGCCATGACTAGGACTGCAGTCGCCGGAGGGCATATCACAGCTACTGTAGCCCAGATATCTGAGATTTACAGCTTCGTACAGGCTGGTGATTTCCGGATTCTCGCTGTATCAGATAATGAACGCAATCCTGGGATTCCCACCGTGCCGACTTTCCGCGAATCAGGCGTAGACTTCAGCCTAGACCAGTGGCGTGGTATCTATGCTCCTAAAGGTACACCGACAGCTATTGTAGAAAAACTGGAGATTGCCTTCCGGACAGCCATGGAGACAAAGACTTTTAAAGATCTCTGTGAAAAGAGTTTCACTCGACCTCTCTATCTCGACCATAAGCAGTTCGCCACAGAACTTGAGCAGACGGAAGCAACTCTCAAAGAAATTGTAGCAC
>JBAZWK010000043.1:0-5974 GCA_041660365.1 Candidatus Shapirobacteria bacterium
GACGGCTACCTTGCGACACAGCGCGCGCGAGAGGGCGGGCTTACTCCTGAAATCTTTACCGAAACGATGAAGATTCTAAAAACGCAGGTCGCCGGTGGGTCTTATTCGAATATGACGGAAGCGGTCATGAAGGCTTTCGGCGTCAATTATACGGCCGCAAAAGACATTTTAGAGGCGTTCGATAAGGGGGCATATAAGGGCGCCATTGCCAAAATTGAAGCCCCGGCGAGTGCCGCAAGCCCTGAAATGAAGCTCGAAACGACTCTACAAGAGATTCAGCGAGGACTTGCAAATGCAGGCTCGGCCGTACTTCCTGGAAAAGCCGAGGTGATGAGTGTTTTGAATGGCATCCTTGCGGGAATCGTAGGCGACAAGGTGACAGAGCGCTACCGAACTTCCGCTGGTGACAACTTGGGGCTGATATACGGGAATCAAGCGGCGGGGTCTGATGATTTGACCGTGAAAACCCAGGCGGCCAGGCTGCTCTCCGATGCAATGAAAAACCCGACAGGCGGAAAGGACCAGGACAAGAACGGTATCAACGATACTGCCGATTCCGCTATGAGGATTCAGGATTATCTTTCCGCGCTTCCCGAGACAATGCGCCGCTATATCGATGCGTCCGGTATTCTTAATGGCGTCTGGAAGGGGAAATCGGTCAATGATCTTCCAGGAATCGCGGATTTTATCACGTCAGGAAAGTATATGACGCCTGATGCAAAAAAAGAGTATGGACAATACAGCAGTCTTTCTTCGCCCCATTTTTCGGACATAGACGGCTTCTTTGGTCGTATAGCCCAATGGAACCCGCAATGGGGAAAGCAGCTCGGAGGCTTGTCACAATTCCAGGGCGCTGTTGGAAACCAGCTCCCCGGAAGCGTTGATCTATTCCGGGAGTTCTCCTTCCGCCTGTCCAAGATTGATGAATCATGGAATGCCCGAAGGAGTAAGGCGGAAGAAGCCGCAAAAGATCCCAAGACCCCCGGCGGAATCAAGATAACCGCCGATGAGCAAAAATCCATCGATGTATTGGACCAAGGGAAGAAAAAACAGGTTGACTCGTTCTTCTCTTCCTCCATGGGCGCTTTTAATGAATTGATCCAGGATGCGATGGAGAAGGGGACGCCCGGAAGGGATGGCGGCAAAGAAATCACGTCTGACGAGTGGGCCGATATGCTCCCCAAGCTCTTGAAAGGCCTCGCTGATTTCTCGATGCAGTTCAAAGATGGAGCTATGGCGATTGCTCGGGCAGGCGTTGATTTTAACCAGCCTACAGAACTTGTAGTTGAAGGCGGATTTGTTCCGTATTCAACGGCGGCTGCCGGGTTAGGAGGTTGAAACAATGGCCTATGAAATACCGACAAGCATCTATCCACTCATAAAAGCCTTCGAAGATTCAATCCGTCTTGAGAAGGCACAGGGGGAAGTTATCGAAGAGATTCGTTCGCTCGAACGAGAAGAAAGAGAACTGGAATTGCGAACCGTTGAGGTTCCCGAAGAATATGGAATTGCTGTGCCGGGCAAGGCTCGGCGGGAGGGGCAACTTATGAAGAGCAGTCCGGGAATGACGCGCGACGAAGCCGCGGATTATCTCGATGATCCCATGGAAGTCGGTGACGCAGTGCAGGAAAAGAGCAAGGAAAACGAATCTCAATTTGCAGCCTTGCAGGGTCGAAAACCCGAGAAAAAAGATGTCCAGATAGCCGATGCAAAACGCGTTCTAGGAGAAGCGGTCCGGCGCGGAAAGCTATCGATCGAGGCAGCTTCAACGATCGAGGACAGACTTAATGCCGGGACGGCCAAGCCTGCCGATGTGGTCCGCGAAGTTGAGCCGCTTTTCGGCCTTCTCGGGAAAAGTCAGAGTCGCAAAATTTCCAGGGTCGACGCCATGAAAGCGGTTTCTCGGGCTGTCCGCGCGGGCGCGATCACCCTTCAAGAGTCCGAGATTGGCCTTGAGAGAATCAGGACCGGCAAGACCTCCCCAGAAGAGGCTATTCAGAATCTTACCTCTCGCGTTCAGGGAATCACCCGTAAAAAGATGCTCGAGAACGCTCCGCGCCCGAAGCAGGGAACGCCCAAGTATCACGGCCTTGGGTTGAAAGGAATCGAGGAGTACAACCGCATCGTGTCGTCTGATCCCCTGGCTTTGGTTCGCATGTAAAGTAGTGCCTCCCGCCGGGTATCTGTGCATACTTGACCTGCTTACGGTGGGCAGCAGGCCATGGGGTGCCCGGCGTTTTCTTATCCAAGCGGTAAATCCCTTTGTTATCCGAGCGCGCCTTGCGCCCCTTGTACTTTCCAGGAAAAGACGTGAAATGTATCATTCAACTACCCAGACGCCTTGGCGGGCCAGGAAGCGCAGTTTATAGAGTCATGTTTTCGGGCGCATTCTCCCTGTTGACCTATCTACTTTTTCGCGTTCCCCTCTTCGATAAACTCCGATACAGGCCGCTTGAGCGCTTCGGCCAGTTTCTTCGCAACGATAAGTCCCATAGAGCGCCGCCCGTTCTCGATGGCGGAGATACTGGCCGCGGCGAGGCCGGCCATATTCGCAAGCTGGGCCTGCGTGTACCCTGCATTCTCGCGCCTGATGCGGAGCGTGATTCCGGGGTGCCAAGAACTCTTTACATTCTGGTACCACTTCGAGTCCTGTGGTGAAGTAAAACCATTAAGGTTGTCATGTTCGGTTCGTTTTGCCATTTAGGTAACAGCGAGAGGGTTTCGGCTGGAAAGTACTTCAAGATCCGCATCAGTGAAAACCCACCCCCGCCCCATTTTCCGACCGATCTGGTAACGATGTGCGTATACTCTCGCGGTTGAAGGCGCTATACCTGCTTTTTCTGCAAAAGTCTTTATATCGTACAGCGTTTCAACACGTCTTTCGCTTTTAAACTTGCCCGCTTGCCCAAGGTCAAAGAAAAAAGCTTTAGAAGTAGGGCGTGGAACCGGAATCCCTTCCAGTTGGAGGCCTTCGATATGAAACTCGATAGCTTCCCACATTCTTGAACGAACCTCATCGATCGTCGTGCCCGTGGCAATGCATCCCGGAAGATCCGGGGCATAGGCGGAGAATCCCGTTGAGGTTCTCTCGGTGACGATCAGGTAATCCATACTCACTCCTTCAATCCCGCTTGTTTCATAATACTGTTGAGGGTTCCTCGGTCGATTTCGTCCGAGGGGTGCCCCGCGATGGTGACGAGACCTTGCTTCCGGGGATGCTTATATTGGCGATGACTCCCCTTTGTGCGGGAAAGCACCCAGCCGTCCTCGGTGATTCGTCTGATAACCTCACTCACCTTCATAACAATATCGTAACGCTATCGTTACAAGTCGTCAAGCGCCAATTGCCCGGGTGATTATTGATTTGGTTGGGCAGTTTGTAGTGGAGCTGAAAGCTGGAATACTACTGCAAGAAGCCCCCGAACATTTTGGCGTTCTTCCTCCGTAGGCTCTTCTCCTCTTTTTCGCCTTGTTCGAATGATCTTCACGGCATCTTTCAGGGGTGCAAGAGCTATATCGCCCTCGCACATTTGTGCGAGTTCATCGAAGGCCGCGAAAAAGTTTGCATCAAGTCCTTTAGGTTGTACATTTGCTTTTTTCATACCGTTTCCTTTTTCGAGAATCTTAATAAATTCCCCTTCTTGCAGTTATCAAGCCCAGGGCGAGGCGTTGATCTGAGGAGGGTTCTGGCCATCTCCTCATCGACGATATCCTCGGGCCATGTCTCGCCATGCCCTGTAGCGTCGATACCGTACTGCTTTTGTTCTGTTTTTGTAGGCTTCACATTCGGAAAGACGGTCGCAAAGTGGACGAACCAATATCCGTGGGAAAAGTGATAATACGTTGATCGCTGCTCCGAATTGGTAATGGGAATCACCCTCGGTATCGGATCAGCTCTCCCATAATCACCAAGCGTTCTATACTCTACCTGTCCGTCGTCTGGCCTTACCCGGTAAAGAAGTACACTGTGTGTATAATGAGATAGTTCGAAGCTGGAATCATAATAGAGATTCTGTCCTGCCGCTAATTTCCAGCCATGACGAAGGAAAGGAGCTGCAAAAGCGATGAAGTCTTCGGAATCAAACTCGAACCTATGCTGGTCAACGTCTCTCGATGCCATCGATAACTGAGATTTTGTCATTTTCTGTTTTCCTCCTTTAGGAACTTTATTGGTTGCTCGAGTAGTATCAGTGTTTATTGTTGTGCATTCACAACAAATTGTCAATATGAAAATGTTGTGAATGTATAACTTTTGATATTGTGGAACTATATACATGCCGATATACTAAATATCATGAACGGAATAACTATTGCAGAAATCGCCGCAGAACTTAATATCTCGACAGGGGCAGTAAAAATGCGGTTAATTCGTGCAAACTTACAGCCTGTTTCCTATGCAGGACCGACAGGTATATATCCACGATCAGTTATTGACCTAATCCGTTTGGTCAAGGGAAGAGGTCGACCTAAAGGTGAAAAGAAATGAATTCCTCGGTTTCTGATGCGGTTCTTGATGCTCTGAAGACAGCAATCCGGACAACTGTAAATGCTTCTATCCGTTCAGCAATAGATGCTGTGCTTGATTCTTCAGAATCGCAAATAAACATGGAGGCCATAAATGCGGTTCTGAAGGTTGTTGCCGAAGTGTCAGATAGATATTGGTTCTCTATTCAGGATTTCTCGAGAGCTTGGGGATTTGAACGGAGTTATTTTTATACTCACCGACACCTGCTGCCTCATTTCGGTGCTTTCGATGACCCTGTTCATAAAAAATTCAGCCGCGAAAGCTTTCTTGCTTGGGTTGTTGTGCCCTTATCAGAACATGCGAAGCGCTGGACTGACCTTTCATCGGATGAGAGGAGAGAGATCGAAAGGATAAGAAAGAAATCGAGCTAGATGTCTTCGACAATTATATATGGCATAGGAATAATGAAAAATGGATGCTAACAAGATGAGCTTGTTTTCTGGTTCGGTAGAGGATATTGCCACTGTCGATATTGATTCGTTTTTAGTCTCTTTTAATGAGCTGGAATATTTTGACCTTCAGAACTGGTTATCCCAAAAGGCAAATGACGCTTTAATAGAAAACGATACAAAGGCTAGTGAAATCCTGCGATTTCTCGAAGTCCTTTGTACAATATGGGGTAATTATGAGAGCACAGATGAGCCATTTCGCCCGATGGCAATACTGAACGGGAAGAGAACAATTATTCCAGAAGATCTTGCGGATTCAGAACGTGAAGCTCTGATCGTTATAGCAAATAAAGTCAAACACCCCTTGTTAGCGGCTCGATTGAATGACTTTGTATGGTATCTGCGTGCGGCTGGTAGGGATTCGTATAGATATGCACAAGCTGCAATTCACTTTTATCTTGAAATCGTAAAATCCATAAACAATGAAGATAAGTATAGTGAAGGACTCAACTTCTTAAAACGCGCTTATCTTCTTTCCAAATCTATACGCTTAAACGCGGATAGCGAAGCATGCCTTTTTGAATTTGAACGCTACTTGGGAATGGCTATTTTATCTCCAAAGCATGGGAACCTTTCAGATATTTTGTATACCTATTGCCTTTTCCATCTTGCCGCTAAAGTTGAATCAATTGATTCAATTGAAGGTGTAGCGGATAAAATGGTCCTGGCTGGTGAAAGCTATCTAGCAAAAGAGCATTTTCTATCCTTGGCCGAGTTGCGGAAAAACTCAAAGACAGGAAAAGAGTACAAGTACTATATTAGGAAAGCTGCATTTGCCCTCTATCAAAGCGCACAAACAAGGCTAGCTGGGAAAATGCCAGGTATGATGCTTGCGGCATGTGATCTTCAAGAGGCTATCGTCCTTCTCCAACGAGCAGATTATACAAAGGAGGAGCTCGAAACTTGGAAGGCACAGCTTTGTGAATATGAAGAAAAATCTAATGCTGAGATGCATGAGTTTAGCTTTGCCATTGACCTAAAAGAGCCAATTGAAGCCGCC
>JBAZWK010000044.1:0-5969 GCA_041660365.1 Candidatus Shapirobacteria bacterium
GCCGACCGCAGCTCGTCGCAGATGCCCGACGAACGCCTGCATTGCCACACGATCGCGTTGTACACGGGCTTGCCCGTATCCCTCTCCCAGAGCAGCGTCGTCTCGCGCTGGTTCGTGATGCCGATGGCGCGAATCTGGTCGCTTTCGATCTGGGCGGCCTCGATCGCGCCTCGGGCGGCTTCCAGCTGCGTCGCCCATATCTCCTCGGGATCGTGTTCGACCCAGCCCGGCTTCGGGAAAATCTGGTTGAAGGGGATCTGTTTCGCGCCGATGATTATGCCGTCGTGGTTGAATAGAATCGCCCGCGAAGAGGTCGTGCCCTGGTCCAAAGCCAGGATGTACTGTTCTTTTGTCGACATGGATGCAGTATACTCCAAGAACCTGGGAGGGGAGCAATGGAAAAACGGGAATTCAACGCTCTTGTAAACGCTTTTGAACACGCCTACGACGCCTTGTCAGCTAAGGTGAGAGAGATAGGCAGCGCCGAGCTGAGCTTTGTCCCCCCTATCGCCGACGCCTGGTCGATCAACGAACATCTCGTCCATCTCCTGGACGCCGACTGCAACCTCGTGCTGAGGGTTCGCGGCGCCGTGGCCGAGCCCGGAAGGGCTGTCCCCGTCTGGAATCAGGAAGCCTGGCGCGCGAAGAACAACTATTCCGCCAGCGACGGCCTTTTTTCCCTGGACCTCGCGGTCTCCCTCCGCAAATTCCTGGCCGAATCGCTGCGGACTCTCGACGACGCGACCCGCGAGGCCGCTTCCATCGTCCACCCCGAGAAGGGAGCCCTGACCCTCGCCGAGGTTCTCACAATCTACACCGGCCACGCCGATACCCACTACAAATACCTGATAAGGAACCTAGAGGCCTTCGCGCGGCGTTGAGTCAGCGTCGCCGTTTCCCGAGCGCGCCCTCGCGTTGACTTTTTTGCCGCTACTTGCTACATTTGCTTCGCCTCATGGCGCTCCCCGGGGCGCCCATGTTCATCCGGGCCCATAGCTCAGTTGGTTAGAGCCGCGGACTCATAATCCGTTGGTCCCTGGTTCAAGTCCAGGTGGGCCCATAACGTATGCCTTTATATTATCGAGAAACCTGAAGCGCATCGGTCCCGCATACTAGTTCTTCCTCGCGCTTCGTCCAACCGCAAAAGGAACGAGCCACCGTATCATCACAACCTTCACCGTATCGTTGAGAACGAGGCACGCGAACAGCGCATACGCGAATATGGCGAGCGTCTGCGGCCAGGGCAGCGGCATCAGGCCGGGCAACCCGATGCGAGTCAAGGCTGTACCAATGACCACTTCGGCCGAAATGGCCGCAACTAGCGTCCTGCTTGGCCTGGTTGTCCAGAACCACCTGCGTTCTCTCGCCGATACGATTGAGAACGCGGCAAAGTAGAGCAGCAAAAGGAAACTGAAAGTGTAGAGGGCGTTGTCGTTTGTCGCCAGGCTGAAGCTTGACCAGCCGAAATACAAAAACAAGAGCGCCTCGATCAACATCGTGACACCGAGAACCACGGAGACGGTGATGAAGCCCCCAATATTCCAGGTCTCCGGCTTTCTGGAGGGCTGGACGTGATCGGTCGCAAGCGAAATCTTTGCGAAATCCGTCATGAAAACCAGAAGGAGCATCGCGAAGGCGGAAACAACGAACTTGCCAGTCACCACAAAGGCTATGGCCACAAAGGCCGACTTAAGGATCGTCCTGCTTATTTTATTGACTATCCATGTGAGTACGCGTTGATAGATAGTCCTTCCCTGCTCAACCAAGGTCAGAATATTCGTCAACCCTGGTTCGGTCAGGACGACGCTTGCCGCACCCTTGGCTACATCGGTCGCGCTGCTGACCGCTATGCCGACTTCGGCCTGCCGCAAGGCGGGAGCGTCGTTGACGCCGTCGCCCGTCATTCCAGTCACATGCCCCGCGGCTTGCAGGCGCTGCACGACAATATACTTGTCTTCCGGATAGACTTCGGCGAATCCGTCGACCCCCGCAAGAAAATCGTTCGCCTCGCTGCCGGCCTGCACACTCGCGGCTTTGAGATCAGCCACGCTCCTGATATTGGGCAACCCGACTCCCTGCGCGGTTTCCCTCGCGACAGCCAGCGCATCGCCAGTGAGCATCTTGACGGAGACACCGAGGTCACGAAGTTTCGCGATAAGTTCCCTGGCATCCGATCGTGGGGGATCATAAAGGCTTACCAACCCTACAAGTTCCAGCGTTCCCGAGTCGGTACTCCGCGCGATCGCCAGGCTACGATAACCTTTCCGTGCCTCATCGCTTACTTTCAGTTCCAATTCATCGATTGCCGAAGGCTCATACCCACAGGCCAGCGCGATGGTCCGGACCGCGCCTTTCATGACCCGCAATCGTCGCCCAGCCTGTTCGACCACGGCTTCCGTCCGGCGGCTTTTCGCGTCGAAGGGCGCGAAGGATATCGGGACTATCGCGGGCAGGCCGTCAAACACATGCTTCTCTTTTGCGGCGGCGAGGAATGCGAGGTCAATGGGATCCTGGTTGGCTTCCTGGGAAGCAAGGGCTCCGGCAAAAAGGACTTCGGCCTCCGTGGCTTTCCCGAGCGGCATTACGCCGGTGACTGCCAGGCGGTTCATCGTGATCGTTCCTGTTTTGTCCGCGCAGAGCACATCCATTGTCGCCGCGTCTTCGGCCGCGCTCAAGCGCGTGACAAGTACGCCGCGTTTCGCCAGTTCCTTCGACCCGACGGCCATGCTGACCGTGAACATGACGGGAAGCGCTACGGGAACCGCGCTCATCAACAGGACAAGGAGGAGTGGGACAACATCGATCAGCGGGACGCCACGGATGAGCGACAGGACTATAACCACCCCAAGCAGCGTGCCGACTATGACAAAGAGCCAGCGGACCACTTTGGTGACAACCGCTTCTATGTGAAGTTTTGGCTTGGCGTTCTGCACAAGTTCCGTCGTACGTCCGAAATATGTCTTTGCCCCTGTCAGCAAAACCACACCATTGCCTTCCCCTCGGCGGACAATGGAACCCGAGGAGAGCACATCGCCGGGCGACTTGTCGACGTCCATCGATTCACCGGTGAGGGCCGATTGATCGACGCTCAAGGAGTCGGTCAGGAGCTTGATATCGGCGGGGATAATATCTCCCGTACGGAGGCGGACAATGTCGCCGGGAACCAATTCGCGGGAAGGGATGAGTTGCCAGGCAGTCTCGCGAAGGACCCGAGCGCCAACCTGCAGCCGATGCCGTAGCGCTTGCACTACGCCTGCCGCCCTTTGTTCCTGCATGAAACTCAGCACTGCATTGATGACAAGAAGCGCGCTCACCACGACGAGGTCGGAATACTTCCCGAGTATGGCTGAAAGGATCATGATCAGTTCGAGCATCCACGCGGAGATTCCCCAAAACTTCTTGAGGAACGCGCGTATCGGATGCTCTTTCCGCTCGGCCACCTCATTGTAGCCATGTTCTTTCCGTCGGGATTCCACCTCAATGCCGGACAGCCCGGAGTCCGGATCAACTCGAAGGAACTTGAGTGTATCGGAAATCGACAAGGTGGCGATGTCAGGCGCCTTGTCGGTCTTCAATGGTGATTGCGGGTCCATGTAGCACTCCTTACCAGTATGCCTTCAGAACTCTCTTGTCTCGAGGATGACGCCAAGTTTCATTTGTTTTTCCCAACAATAAATATACTCTAAGCATGAAAAATATTGAATATTTCTTCATAAAGGCAAATACATTCATTGGAGCCTGTTCGACAAAAAAACCGATCATGGCGATAGCGATTAAACGATCCCTTCCATGGAGAGCTTTCCTTGAAGATCTGATTTCTTGTTAGGACGGAAGGCAGCATGAGGTAGCCTAAAAGCGCGGGGTATTAATTTCTCACAATGACAAAAAAATACCCTCCTGATACCAGAAATCCATATGGGAATCTAAGGATTCAACGCTTGTAAAAAGTTCCTCCGCATTTTTAATTCATTATCTGTATATTAAATAAATATAATATAATAAATATGTAATATAATCTTTGGTATTGGCATGGCAATTGCATTATTGCATATGTAGAGAGATGCCAGTGATGACGCTCTTAACAACCGGATTTTTCCGGAATATTTTTTGAGGAGAGTTTTATGAAACGAACAGTTCTTGTACTGACTATCGCGATTCTCGCCGTCGGCGTGGCCGCCGCGCAGCCTTTTTCCGGTCGCGGCAATGGCTATGGTTTTACCGGACAAGTTCCTCAGGCAGTCGTCGCTCCCGTGGTGGCTACAATCACGGGGACGCTTGAGCTTGTGAATGGCCAGATCGCTGTCAAGGATAGCGGCAAAACCTTCTACGTCATGATCCCCAACCGTCTCGTGGGATTTGTTGACGAGCTCAAGGAAGGAGCCAAGGTCACGGTGGAGGGATATACCCATGAAATTTTAGGCGTGAAGGACACATTCGGGCTCAGCGTGAACAAGCTGACCATTGGTACCAAGGTAATCGATCTCGGAACCGCTGCCCTCGGTGCGGGCGGCTTTGGAATGCGCGGTGGAGCTGGTATGCGTGGCGGCGCGAACATGATGGGCGGCTACGCCAACCAGGGATACGCACAGTGCAGCTATGGATACGGCATGACCGGTCGCAGCCCCACTGGCTGGAATCGCTGAGATATGACAGCTGCAAGGTAATGGTTCAAGTCTTTTATAGATAAAAACCATGGCTTTGCCGGTTATCGTGAAGGCTGCCTTCCATAAGGCAGCCTTCACGCGTAATTGGTTCTCGCCGTGGTTGCGTTTGCAGTCTATCAGGCAATAAGTATGGGTCGGTCAGGAAAAACTACGTTTGCAAATTCGGCAGACCGAGGTATGAATATCCTCATCGATCGCTACACTCGGGGAGAAATTGACGCCGACAAATTTCGGGAAATGAAAGATGTGCTTGAAGGTAAGGCCAAGAGTTCATCCTAGGTCTTGCTTCAGGTTTCAGGAAGCCCATTTTGTCGGAATGGATTTCCTCTAGTGTTGCAGGTTCGCTATAAATGCTTATTTTATTGTAGAACCAACTGTAGAAAATCTTGAGATTACTCCAGCTTAGCGTGTGTTTCTTGGGCTCGCATCTCTTACAATAAATCGAATCTGTATTTTACTATAAATGTCTCGGGATGCGAGTTGTACTCCGCTCCTAATCCGTTGGTCGAAGTCAATTCCTATTTCCACGATCCGTGGAATTCCCTGATTTTGATGACGACGTTTTCGATCTGGCTCGTGGAAGGCAGGATCGTTGTCCTGAAATGCGCCGTCCCCTCCATCTGTCCGAATCCCGAACCGGGCACCACGCAGACGCCTGTCCGCTCCAGGAGGGCCATGCAGTACTGCTCATCCGTCCTTCCCTCGGGGAGGGTGATGGAGGGGAAGGCATACATGGCGCCCGTTATGGGCTGGCAGGAATAGCCGGGGATGCTGTTGAGGCCGTCCGCCAGCAGTATTGCCCGCTTTTTCAATTCGCCAAGGACCGCATCCCTCTCCCTGCGATACGTCGAATAGGAGGGCTCGCCCTCTTTCGGCGGGCGCACCATCAAGTACACCAGAATCTGTCCGGGAAGATTCGCGCAGAGCGAGACAGACTGAAGCTTGGTGATCTGCGCCACGACGTCGGGCTGCAGGTTGCGCACTTCCATATAGCCGGCGCGGTGGCCGCATTCGCCGAGGAAACCTTTCGAACAGGAATGGAAGCTGAAGAGGCTGACCTCCTGTTCCTTCCGTTCAGTCATGACGCGGGCGAAGGAAACGAAGCGATCATCCTCCCTGCAGATGTTTTCCTGATACACCTCATCGGCGAGTATGGAGAGGCCGTGCTCGCGGGCGAAATCGATGACCATATCGATGGTGTCATGCGAAAGAACCGTGCCGGTGGGGTTGCCCGGATTGATGACACAGATGGCCTTGACTTTCAATCCCTTGGCCTTGGCTGAAAGGTACGCTTTCTCGAGCATC
>JBAZWK010000045.1:0-5960 GCA_041660365.1 Candidatus Shapirobacteria bacterium
TATTTTTTCTTAGCAATTTCTTCCATGTTTCTATTTTACCCTAAAACATGAACAAAAACATTTTTAACCTTAATTCCGACATATATTTAGATTATGGCTATTTAATGCTTCCCTTTAATTTAAATATAATTTCCAAAATAAAAATTGGCACCAAAACATTTTTTTCTAAAAGTGGTTACCACGTTAGTTTAATTCGTCTTCGAGATTTTTCAGAATTCGATCAAAAAAAAGTTTTAGATTTCACTAAAAAATATCCTGTCAAACTTAAGAAAGTTACTAAAATTTATCGCTTAGTCACTGAAGAAAATCGCCAGTCAATAATTGTTCGCGTTCGCCTTCAAGGGTTAAAAAAGTTAATTTCTGCCCTTAATAAGCATTTTGGTTATAATTTCCCTTATCCACCAACTCACATAACTCTGTTTACCTTAAAAAATATGGAGGGTGGCATTGGTGTCAATTCAATTGGTGAATATCGTAAACTTACTCATCAAATTAGTCAAAAAAATTCCGGAAAGTTGGCTAAATCTTTTAAAATAATTTAAAATTTATATTTACTTACTTTACACTTAGCAATGTAAGTGTTAGACTGCTAATCATATGTCAGAAACCCAACTATTACCAAAAAAAGTTCTCCCCCTTATCCCTTTACGTAACGTCGTTCTTTTCCCATCAGTCGAAACTTCCCTATTTTTCGGTAGAAAAGAATCCAGCAACTCTTTGCTCGAGGCTTACGATAAACATGATCATTTGGTGATTATTACCGCTCAAAAAAATCCCAACGTCGAAAAACCGACCATCAATGATGTCTATAATGTCGGAGTTATTGCCAAAATCGAACACATTTTGCAAACCGATGGCAGTATTCACGCTATTGTTAAGGGTCTGTCCCGAATTAGTATCGTTAATTTTATCCAATCTGAACCCTATATTTTAGCTGAATATGAAGAACTGCCTTTTATTGAGGAAAGCGCTTTGGAAGTTCAACAAGCCGCGGAAGCCATGCTTTCTCAATTAAAAAAAGCTTTCGCTCTTGGTCGTCAATTTGATTTGCCGGCTATGATGCAATTAAGCACCGGTGTTTCCTCTTCCGATTTAGCCGATCAAGTCTCTTTCTCTGTCGAAGCCAAAGTTTTAGATAAACAACAATTATTAGAAACTCTCTTAGTTTCCAAACGTTTACAGCGAGCCACTGAATTTTTGATTCAGGAATTAAAAGTCGCCGATTTAGAACGAAGTATCGAAGCCAAAACTCAAGAAAAATTTAATAGCGCCATGAAACGTAATGTTTTAGAGGAAAGAAAACATCAAATTGAACAGGAACTTCGAAAACTAGGTGAAAAATCCGGTGAGGAAACCGATGAACTCGAAGGCAAAATTAAAAAAGCCCAGATGCCCAAAGACATCAAGAAAAAAATGCTTAAAGAATTTAACCGTCTTTTGGAAATGGGGGCCATGGCCCCGGAAGCGAGTTATATTCGTACTTATCTGGAAGTTGTGGTGGAGTTGCCCTGGGGGAAATTTGATAAATCAGATTTATCCCTAAAAAAGGCAGAATCAATGCTTAATACTGACCATTATGGTTTAAAAGAAGTCAAAGAAAGAATTTTAGAATATCTCTCTGTCATTAAATTAAAAGAAAAATTAAAAGATAGTAATACTAAAACCACCAATATTCTTTGTTTTATTGGCCCTCCTGGTGTTGGTAAAACCTCTTTAGGAAAATCTATCGCCAACGCTCTCGGTCGCAAATTCGTCCGTGCTTCCCTGGGTGGTATTCGCGACGAAGCCGAAATTCGTGGCCACCGTCGCACTTATGTCGGTGCCATGGCCGGCCGCATTGTCAATGGCATCAAAGATGCTAAATCGATGAATCCTGTTTTTATGCTCGACGAAGTTGATAAAATTGGCTCTGACTACCGCGGCGATCCCTCTGCCGCCCTTTTAGAAGCTCTTGATCCAGAACAAAATTCTACTTTTACTGACCATTATTTAGATTTTCCTTTAGATCTCTCTAAAGTATTTTTTGTTCTCACTGGTAATGATGTCTCCACTATTCCCCGGGCTTTGCGTGATCGTCTCGAAATAATCTATTTTTCCGGCTACACTCAGGATGAAAAATTCCATATTGCCCAAAAATATTTGGTTGATAAAGAATTGAAAGCCAATGGTCTAAAAAATAATCAAATTTCTAAAATTGATGACAGTACTTTACGTTATGTCATTGATAAATACACCCGAGAATCGGGTGTTCGTCAACTTGATCGGGTTATCGCCTCATTATTTCGTAAATCAGGCCGTAAATTGCTTTCCTCTAAGCTTAAAAAAATTAATTTAAACGATAAAAAAGTTCTCCAAAAATTTTTAGGCCCAGAACAATTTTCTTCCCAGCTTAAGGGTAAAAAAGATGAAGTTGGTGTTTCCACTGGTCTAGCGTGGACTAGTGTTGGTGGCGAAATTCTTTTTATTGAAGTCAGTGTTATGCCCGGTCGTGGTCAACTACTTTTAACTGGAAAATTGGGTTCAATCATGAAGGAATCTTGCCAAGCAGCTCTTTCTTTTGTTCGCTCTCAAGCCAAGGAGTGGGGAATAAAACAAGATTTCCATAAAATTGATATTCATCTTCATGTTCCCGAAGGTGCCACCCCCAAAGATGGTCCCAGTGCCGGCGGCGCTATTACTACTGCCTTAGTTTCTGCTCTCACCAACAAAGCTGTTCCCCATGATATCGGTATGACCGGGGAAATTACTCTCCGCGGTAACATTTTAGAAATAGGTGGTCTTAAGGAAAAATCTATCGCTGCTCATCGAGCCGGCTTAAAAACTATTTTTATTCCTTTCGACAATAAAAAATCTTTAGTGGAAATCCCGAAAGAAGTTAAAAAAGATATTAAATTTATTCCCGTCACCCATTATTCCGAAATTTACAAAAAGATTTTTGAATAATCAAAAAAAACAGGAAAAATCGGGCAATATAGCTTCTCTTCTGGCGTTATAAACTAAGTCTCTGACGTTTAATGGAGTTGCCAGTTTTGCTTTAATTTCCGTACCTGAATAACCTATTTCTATTCTATCTTCTTTCGTTGTCACAAATATACCCTTACCTACAGTATATTTACCTTCATCTCCAACATGTTCCTCAAAATCCCAACTAAGATTCACTTCTGACCAATCATTATTATGTGTTAGTTGAACATCAGGACTGATTTTAAAAATTTCGTCTTTTGTTTGATCAAGCAAACCTATCAAATATAATGAGCCAAGTGTTTTTAAGTTTTTTTCAGCTCTTCTAAGTTCTTCGTTTGCAGTATTAGCATTTCTAATTCTCGTGTCAAAACCACTTACAATTACTCTTCCTTTTTTTGCTCTTTCAATTAAACTCATCCCCATAAAGTGGATTATATCACTTACATCTTTTCCAATACTTCGATTCCCAAAAGTTCAAGTCCAGTTTTCAATACTTTAGACGTTCTTTCGGTTAAAAATAGTCTCTGTTCTTCATTTTCTTCACCTATAACCCTAAATTTTCCATAAAACTCATTATATTTTCTAGCTAGCCCCAACAAATATTCAGCTATTACGGATGGTGAAAATCTTTCTGCCGCTTCAATAATTTTTTCTTCAAATTTATAAAATTCTCTTAACAATGCACTTTCCTCCTCATTAAAAGTTTTTAATTCGTAATTCGTAATTAGTAATTCGTAATTCGTTTTAGCTTTAGCTAAAACGCTTTTACATCTGGCATAGGTGTACTGTAAATACGGTCCGGAATTTCCATCCATCGACATCACTTTTTCCCAATCAAAAATAATATCTCTCTTTGGATCTTGAGCTAAATCATTAAATTTGATGGCTCCGATAGCTACTGCCTTAATTTTATTTTCATCATTATCCGGGGCGATTTTTTTGGCTTCGGCCACGGCTTTTTCAATTACCTCGCTTAGATGAATTGTTTGTCCGTGCCGAGTCGAAAACTTGCCTTCTTTCCATCGAATCATTCCATGGGCCACGTTATAAAATTGCGGCGTCCATCCCAACATTTTAGAAGCCTCAAAAATTTGTCGGCAGTGTAATTCCTGATCGGCGCCGATTTCATAAATTATCAAATCTGGGTTCCAAGTGTCTAAACGATATTTTACTGTGGCCATATCTCTCAAAAAATAAGTTGTCGTCTCATTTGTTTTTATTACCATTGCTGGTGGCATTTTTTCAAATTCAATTATTTTTGCCCCTTCACTATTTTTTAAAATACCCTTATCTTCCATTAATTTAACTACTGCCGGCATTTTATCTAAATAAAAAGATTCTCCCAAGGCGTAGTCAATTTTTACTCCCAATAACTCATAAACCTGGTTAAATTCTTTTAGCGAAATCTCAATACACTTTTGCCAAATACTTTTAGCTTCTTCATCACCATTTTCTAATTTTGAAAACCACTCTCTGGCCTCATCTTCCAATTTTTCATCTGTCTCCACTTCTTGGTGAAATTTGACATAGAGAGTTTCTAAATCTTCAATGGTCATTTCTTCGACTGCATTTTCACCCCATTTTTTGATGGCCACTATCAATTTTCCAAATTGAGTTCCCCAGTCGCCTAAATGGTTGTCACCAATACATTTCCACCCCAATATTTGGTAAATATTGTAAATTGCTTGACCGATATTGGTTGATCGTAAATGACCGATACCAAAGGGCTTGGCAATATTTGGGGCGCTGTAATCAATCACCATGGTTTTATTTTCACCATTTTTGTTTAATTCTTTTTGCCATTCTTCTGTGCCAATTTTTTCCGTTTCTTCAATTAAAACATTTTTATTCAACCAAATATTTGTAAATCCAGCCATAAATTCAGTCTTTTCTACAATCTCATTTTTGGATAAATTTTCGATAGGTCTTCCGGTTCGAACCGCATAATCGCCAAATTTACTAATCGACGGATGTTCAATCTTTCCCTCAATTTTATTTTCCTGTAACCATTTTTCCAGATCTTTTTTGATCATGCCTAATTTTAGCAGAAACTAGAAAACTTTGGTGCCATTCGGTAAATCTTTTTCTAAAATTAAAATTGACAATTGATCGTTTTCTTCATCCTCAGAGGCAAATATCATTGCTTGTGATTCCTCACCCATAATTTTTTTGGGAATCATATTGACAATAAACACAGTCTTTTTGTTTAACAAATCAGTAGGGGAGTACCAGCGTCTGATTCCCGAGTATACTATTTTTTGGCCTAACTCTTCGCCAAAATCTACTATCATTCTAATTAGTTTTTCCGATTCTTCGACATTTTTTGCTTCCACAATTTCTCCGACTCTAAATTCTACTTTGGCAAAATCGGCATAATTTATTTGTTCCATGGAACTATTTTACCAAAAATGCTTTATATGATATCTTGGAATACCGTTACACATTTGAAATATATATGGTTGTAAATAAACAAATTTTTCGTGGTTATGATATTCGTGGTATTGCTGGTACAGATTTAACTTCAGAAATCGTTGAACATATTGGTAAAGCTCATGGTACCTATCTTCAAAAACGAGGCATTCAAAAAGCTGTTATTGGTCATGATTGCCGTTTGACCTCAGATGAGTATTCAAAAGCTTTTATAAAAGGTATCAATTCAGTCGGAGTAGATGTTACTGACATTGGTCTAACCATGGTCGGTACTTTTTATTGGTCTCAATATTTCTTAAACATTAGAGGTGGTGCCTTTATAACTGCTTCTCATAACCCAGGTGAATATAATGGTTTTAAACTTGCTGCTGATTTTTCTGAAACATTAGTTTCAGATGGTATTCAAGAAGTTTTGTCTCTGGTAGAAACGGAGGAATATTTCCACTCCGATAAAATTGGCACAGTCAAAACTGTTGATGTTACCCAAGATTATTTTAAAGATATCTTAGCGAGGCTTCCAAATCGTTCAAAAATAAAAATATTAATTGATACCAGTCATACTACTG
>JBAZWK010000046.1:0-5954 GCA_041660365.1 Candidatus Shapirobacteria bacterium
AATATAATTCATGTTCTTTTTACTTCTGTTTTTATTATTTACTAAACCAGTTCTCGCTACTAATGATTTTGATATCAAAGAAAATATTACTTATTCTATTGATCTTTCCGGCCAAGCCAGTGTGACTCACCAAATTAATATTACTAATAATTTTTCCCAAATCTACCCCCAAAACTATCAATTAAACATCCAGGGGCTTTCCCTTACCGACCTCAGTGTCAGTGATGACAATGGCAATATTCTTCAAAGTTTCACTACTAATAATGATGCCACCACCATTAAGTTAAAATTTAACCAAGCTAAAATTGGCAAAAATCAAATTACTAGTTTCAAACTAAATTATAAAATTCCTTCTTTTGCCAAAAATAAGGGAAAAACTTGGGAAATTTCTTTACCTCAGTCAATTGGTGACAATCTCAGCTCGACCCAAATAAAAATTCAAGCCCCCCCTGATTTTGGTTCCCTTTCCTTTGCTTCAATTCCCGTAAAATTTGAAAACTTCGGCACCCAAAACCAGATTTCTTTTAGCTCTGATAATTTCCAAAATAAAATATTGATAATTTTAGGCAATTACCAACTCTTTAATTTTACCCTAAATTACCAATTAAATAACCCCAGTAATGACCAAACTTTTACTGAAATTGCTCTAATTCCCGACACATACTCCCAATCCGTTTTTTATCAATCAATTTCTCCCTCACCCCTTAGTATTCGCGTTGATTCTGATGGGAATTGGCTAGCTAAATATCAACTAAAAGCCCAAGAAAATATCAATATTACAGCGGAAGGACAAGTTAAAACCGGCATAACGTCCCCGCAATCCACTCCTGATCTTAGTTTATACCTAAAAGAACAGCCATTTTGGCCTATTTCCGACCCCCAAATTCAAACTATTTCTCAAAATCTTTCTAGCCCCCGTTCTATCTACGATTATGTTGTTAATACTCTGAATTATAACTATGACCGAATTAATTCGAATAGCACCCGTCTAGGCGCCTTAGAAGCCCTGAATCAGCCTAATAACGCCCTTTGTACCGAGTTTACTGACCTTTTTGTTACCCTTGCCCGGGCTAAAGGCATCGCTGCTCGGGAAATTGAGGGTTACGCCTATAGTAATAATTCCAAGATCAAACCTATTAACCTTCAAAGTGACGTTCTTCATGCCTGGCCAGAATATTTCGATATTTCCACTAATTTATGGAAAGCTATTGATCCTACCTGGGCTAAAACCACCAATGGTATCGATTATTTTAACGATCTTGATCTAAATCACGTTACTTTCGTCACCCACGGTCTTGATAGCCAATTACCCCAGGTTCCCAATGCTCATTTAGAATTCGCCTCAGAAGAGATCAAAAGTGAACATAACCTACCCCAACTTTCACTTCAAGGCTCTCAATTAATTCTCAAAAATAACAGCCCAAATTCTCAAAAAAATCTTCATCTGTCTATTCCAACTCTTAGTTATGAGAAGGATGTTAATACTATTTTACCCTATTCTTCCGTTACTTTTTCTATACCAACCGTAAATTTTTTTGCCTCTCTCTTGCCTAAATATCAAAAAATTACTGTTGTTTTAACTAATTCCGACAGTCTAACTAACACTCAAAATCTTCAGAATTCCACCCATTTTTTAAATCTGGGAATCAGTATCATCGTCTCTCTCGTTATTCTCAGCATCAGCGGTATAATAATTACCAGTCACCATCATGAAAAAAATTCTTAAATACACCCTTTACCTCAGCTTTGCCCTCATCATTGAAAATCAAATCTGGCACAACCTAACTTTTCAGCCAGAGATAGAAACTATTGTAAAAGTTGCCCTAATACTGGCCATTTTTGAATTAATTCTCAAACCAATCGTTAAAATCCTTCTTTTACCAATAACTTTTCTTACTTTAGGTTTATTTCGAATTATCATCAACACTCTCGGTCTATACCTCGCCACTTTTTTGATTTCTGGATTTAACGTTAATTCTATTCAACTTTTCAATTATTCCCTGACCAACTTTCTCGCTTATCTCTTCACTTCCTTTATAATTAGCTCTCTACTCTATATTTTTAAAAAATTATGAAAATCACCCTAATAATAATTCAAGTCATTCTTTGTATTTTAGTTTCTGTTTTAATCTTTCTTCAATCAAAAGGGGATAGTGAAAACAATAACATCCTCTCGGAAACTAATTCCCAACGCCGCGGTTGGGAAAAAATTCTTTTTCGCCTCACCATTTTTACTATTTTTCTCTTTCTAATTTCCTCAATTGTCCAATCTTTGATCTAAATGATCACTAAACTTCGTTTTAAATTCGAATTGTCTTTTTATTATCTTAAGAGAAATTGGCCCTATCTTTTATCTGGCCTGATTTTAGGCATTATTTTAGTTATTTTTCGTCAAAATATTTTTGACCTTTACCATAAAATTAGTCGAAAAACTGACAAAATCGGCATCAACGCTTTGTATACTCTTAATAACTTACCAAGTAATATTACCAATCAAATTTCCTATGGTTTAACCCAGAGTACTAGTAATGGCAAATTTGAAATTTCTCCTTTAGTTAAAAACCTCGATATCCGTCAAAATAACACCCAATATCTTTTTGAATTAAATTCCAATTTTTATTGGCATAACGGCCATAAATTTACCGCCTCGGACGTTAACTACCAAATTCCTGGCCTAAAAATTACTGTCACCGATTCCACTCATCTTAGTATTCAAACCGATAAAGCTTTTGCCCCGATTCTTTCCACTTTAAGTCAACCTTTGATCCAAAAAAATTTCAATTCATTGGGCAAATATAAAGTTACCCGTTATGATTATCAAGACGGCTATCTCAAAGATCTCTATTTAAAATCAAGCGAAAAATCAATTATTTACCGTTTCTATCAAAGTGAAGATGATCTCCTTAGTGCCTTCAAAATCGGCGAAATTAATCAAATGGAATTAACCAGTATTCCCAATAATTTTAACCAATGGCCCAATACTAGTATTTCCAAAGATATTCAAAGTGACCAAAAATATTTAGCTATTTTTTTAAATACCAACAAAATTAGCAATAAACAATTACGTCAAGCTTTAGCCTACGCTACCCCAAAAACTACTGATATGAACGAGAGAGCCCTCTCCCCAATTTCTCCCAGCTCTTGGGCTTACAATCCAGATGTTAAAGATTACGCTTTTAACCCGACTAAAGCTAAAGATTTTTTTGCCAAAAATAAAATTGACACTATCTCTTTAACTTACAACGATCGGCGCCTACTTAATCTCGCTGAGGATATTCAAAAAAATTGGCAGGAAATTTTGGGAATAAAAGTTAATCTTAATATCAGCAACCAAATCGATACCCAAAATTTTGACGCCATTTTAGCTTATGGCAGTATTCCTGCCGACCCCGACCAATATCTTTTTTGGCATTCCACCCAAAACGACACTAATTTAACAAAACTCAATAATCCGATTATTGATAAACTTTTGGAAGAAGGCCGCCAAAGTTTTGATCAACAGGAACGTAAAAAAATCTATCAGGAATTTCAAAAAACTCTTTTAGAAGAATGTCCGGCTATTTTCTTAAAATATCCGATCGTTTATACTGTTATCAGAAATTAATTTATGAATCAAAATAAAATTACCCCACTTGGTTATTTACTTGTCGCCACATTTTTCATTTTACTTTCTTATGCCGGTTGGATTTATACCAAAAGTATTGATTGGAATGTTCTTAAACGGATGGAAAGCAGCCCTCTAACCCTTCCTGTCATCAGTGCCACTCCCACTAATCCTAAAAAATAATATTAAAACTCTAGTTTTTTCCCCAAAAATTTAATTGTTATGTGCATTAAGTAAAAGTCTTGCATGAGTTAATATCAGTACTTCCTCTTCCACATTAATACCCAATTCTGGACGTTTTTTCCTAAGTCTTTCTAATACACATTGTTCTTGCTTCGGATTTGGCGGAAAAATTCCAGAATTTAAAGCCACACTTACCTCCGCTTCAACTTTCTGAATAAAGTTATTAATTTCGGTCATATTTGTGTATGAATTATAATACTTGTTGTCTCACTGGAATGATTTTAGAACAATCCGAACTACTTGATACTTTTTTTAGCAAAAATTGCTACCCATCGCACTTCCTTTCTTCCAGCTAAGTCTTCATCAAATTCTGAAGACAATATTCTAAAATCTAAACCCGTAATTAGTCCTTCAATTTGTTTCTTGGAATAATACCGAAAAAATCTAGAATGATTAGATAATTTATCACTAACTATATCTGTTTCTTTTTTACTGGTCTTAACATAAATATATAAAATACCATCTTTTTTTAATACTCTTTTGAACTCTTCAATAGCGAACTGAGTATCTTCTACTTTGTCCATATGAACTAAAGATGCATGAGCCCAAATTCCATCAAAATAATTATCGTTAAAAGGAAGTTTTTTGAAATCAGCTTTAATAAAAGAAATCTTAGGATATTTTTCCTTTGCAATTTTGACAAGTCCGTCAGAAAGATCTACTCCCACCACATTCAAACCCTTACTAAAAAAGTAGCCCGAATCCCTTCCTGCTGCCGATCCTGCATCAAGAATTGTCTTATCTATACCTACTAAATCTATAAACCTATCAGCAAGATCTTTTGATAAATATGGTTGTGAATTAAGAGCATAATCTTTAGCGTTAGCATCGTACCATTTAATAGTACTTTTTGAATCTACAACCTTCATAGCAAGATTATACTAAAAAGTTCGAATCCACTTCAGAGTAACGAGTTATATGAATAAAATTTGTGCCTAAAAGTCAGTGTTGCCCCGCATGGATTCGAACCACAGTAAACAGCTCCAAAGGCTGCTGTCCTACCATTAGACGACGGGGCAGTGAAGTGCCGACGAGAGGACTTGAACCTCCATGGCTTGCGCCACACGCACCTCAAGCGTGCTTGTATACCAATTTCAACACGTCGGCGGACTTTCAAAGAACCTCATATTATAACCCAACTAGTGGCTGTTGAGGGACTCGAACCCCCGACCGCCCCGATGTAAACGGGATGCTCTACCAACTGAGCTAAACAGCCTTTACGTTGTATTTTACCAATATCTTTATTTAAATTGAATCCTCTGTACCATTTCTTCAGCAATTTTCGAATTTAAAGTTCCTGACCAGTCCTGAAATTGAACACTATATAATTTTCCATTATTACTAGTAACCCAAATTTCAAATTTAGTTTTGAATTTAACTATTTTCCAATCATTTCCATTAATTTTTTTATCATTGATAGCCAAAACATCTTTATCATTAGAAAAACCAGCCAAATACTGATCTAAATTAGTTATGTCCTGACTTATAGGTAAATCTTCACCATCAACCAATACTGTTGCCTTCAAATCTTTGACATAAGTATCTTGTCCACCGTTTGGTGTAACTGGATAACCAAATTCAACGGAACATTGAGAATCGTATTGTTTTTTACCTTCAGCCGTGTCTTCATAACCGCTAGTAATTTTACCCTCTCCTAATTTTGCTACTTTCCAATCATTTGGGTAATAAATAGAAATTTCTGAAAGTCCGGAACATTTCGAATTATATTTTACCCATCCTTTGGGTTCATATTGTTCCACTTTCTCAGTTGGATTTTCACTCACTACCTCGGAATTCTTTGAGATATTTTTTATTTTATTGTTCGCCACTACATCCCAAACTATCATTATTACCAAAAATAATACTAGTAATAAAAACATCCCTAAAACTTTCTTTTTAGCTTTATTCTTAATCATATAGTTAAAGATAACACAACATTATTCATAAAGAAATTGAGCTGGGGGCGGTACTCAGCTCGAACCTACCATTACCGCTATGGCTTTTTCTCATTTTGCACCATCTTATAACTCCTGATCTTATTTTAAAGCTTAATTTGTTAAAAATCCGTATGGATATTCCGAGTTTTAAAAAATACTAGCTTCTGTCT
>JBAZWK010000047.1:0-5867 GCA_041660365.1 Candidatus Shapirobacteria bacterium
AAGCGTACATTAATACCCGCGTTCATTGCCCCTTTAACGCTGAATCCGCAGGCGTAGAGCCGACGTCCGAAGAGCGTCTTTTCCAGAAGCAGGTAATAGCCCAAGCCGATAACCGCAAGCAGCCAAATCGGTATGGGAATTCCAAGAACGGTTCCCCTGTAGATTTTTTCAAGGGCGCCGGAATTGCCGTAGAGGTAAATGGGCAATCCGCCTCTCGTCCATCCGCGTTCGATGCTGTTTCCGATGAACTGTATCGATAACGTCGCTATGAAGGGCGCGATATTGAATTTCGCGATGAGAACGCCGTTTAATACCCCGACCAGCAAGCCCATGAGGACGGCCAGGACAATGGCTGTCCCCAGCGGCAATCCGCCCTGTATGGAAGCGGCCATCGTCAGACCGACCAGCCCAAGCGTCGTTCCGGGGCTCAGATCAATTCCGCGCAGGATTATGGCGAGCATTATACCCAGCGCGATGGGCGCCGTAATGGAGACTCTCAGGAGGATTTCCACGACGTTGGAGCCGGAATAGAAACCTTTCTCAAAAATCGAAAACGCAACAATAAGGGCAAAAAAGGCCAGAATGATGAATTTGTCCCTCAGGAATTCGCCAATTCCACCAACCTTTCTATTTTCAGCCAGCGTTTTTTCATTCATATTCGACGATCTCCTCTCTGCCCAGGGAATTACCGATAATGACGACGATGACGAGACAACCTTCTATGAGCTTTATCCAGTACGAATTAACGCCCATGAGTCCCATGCCATTGGATAGGAGAAGGACGAATACTGAGCCAATCAGCGTGCCGGGCATGTTGATGACATTTTTCTTCGAAATCGACATCCCGAAAAATACCGCAAGGATTACCTCGAGCTGGTTAATGTAGGCGGCTTCCGGCGGATAGCCGGAAAGATTGGACAGATAGATGATGGAAGCCACCCACGCAAGGCCGCCCATCATGAAAAAGACCAGGGCTTGGAGCCTTTCCGTATTGACCCCCGCTTTCTTCGCCGCTTCGTGATTGCCGCCTATCGCGTAAATATGGGTGCCTGTCTTCGTCTTGGAATAAAAGAAAATGAAGAATATGACGACAATGATCATGCAGAGGACGGAAACGGGAATCCACAGAATGTCTTCGAACCGGATGAAATCGAAGAAGGGATGGTTGAGCGCCAGATACTCTCCCTTGCTTATGGATTCTTCCAACCCGACCAGCATGAGCATCGTCGCTATGGTGGCCAGCCAGGGATGGACCTTGAGCTTTACGATCACGAAGACATTGATAGCCTCGCAGGCAAGAGCAAGTATTAATGTCATCAGGAGAACGACGGAAAAGGGAATTCCTATTTCGATGAATCGGATAGCCGCGACGGCGGTTAAGCCGATGACGCCGACGAAGGAAAGATCGAAACTTCCTGAAATCATTATGCCTGCCAGCCCCATGGCGGGAATCGCTATCACCGCGCAGGCTTCGAGTACGTTGAGTATATTTCCCGCAGAGAAGAAGCCGGGGGAGGCGACCGAGACGAATATGAGCGAACCGAGAAGGATTACCACCGGCAGCAGGAACTTATATTTGTTGTAGTTTGCTCTGTTCATTATGCGCAGCCCTCTTTGGCCTGATCGGATTTCGTGCCGATCGCGTAAGCCATAAGTTTCTCCTCGCTCGTGTTCTCCACGGAAACCACCGCCTTGACGTTACCGTCGCGCATAACGACTACTCTGTCGCACAACGCCTTAATTTCTTCATATTCAGGAGTTATGAGGAGAATCGAAGTTCCCTTGTCCGAGAGCACTCTGAGAATTCTGTACACTTCTTCCTTAGCCTGTACGTCTATTCCCGCCGTCGGATAGTCAAGCACGAGGATGCGAAGATTTATTGATAGCCAGCGGCCCAGAACCACTTTCTGCTGATTGCCTCCAGAAAGCACCCTGACGTCCGTATTTATTCCAGTTGTCTTGATTTTCAGCTCGCTCACCATTCTATCCGCTACTTCCTTTTCCTTTTTAGGATGGAGGAAGCCGAACATGCAGTAGCTTCGAAGATCGGCCAGGGTTATGTTTTCCATCACCGAATAATCGATCACGAGGCCCTCGCCCTTCCTGTCGCGCGGGACATATCCAATTCTCGCCTTTATGGCATCGAGCGGTCTTTTTATCTCGGCGGGTTTTCCATCGATTTCATAGGTGGCGTAAGCGGCCTTGGACAGGCCGAACAACGCTTTGGCGAGATCGAGCTGCCCTGCTCCCTCGGCGCCAAAAACGCCTAGTATTTCGCTCTTCCTGAGATCGATATCGATGCCCTGGAGAATGCCGGACTTGAGACCCGTAAGTCGCATCGCCATCGGGCCATCACCGATCGGCGTAGCCCGCGGGAAGCGCTCGATCTGCGATTCCTGTCCCGAGATGTGACAGATGAGTGCCGTTTCATCGATGTCTTTCATCCGCGCGTCTATTATTTTTTTTCCGTCTCTCATGACGGTGACGCTGTCGGCTATCTGGAAGATTTCTTCGAGCCGGTGGCTTATATAGATGATACTTACTTTTTTTCGCTTCAACTCGGAGATGATGCAGAACAGCATGTCTATTTCGGTGGAAGAAAGGGACGCCGTCGGTTCGTCGAAAATCAACACTTTCGGGTCATCGACCAGCGCTTTGGCGATCTGAACGAGTTGACGTTGGGCGACATTGAGATCCTTGATATATGCCTCGGGACTTATATCGGAACGCAGCATGGTCGTCAGGATGTATTTCGATCGCTCGAACATGGCTTTCTTATTCAGGATAGTTCTGTATGCTTTCCCCTACGGTGAAGTAAGGGACAAGATCGTTTTCCTGGTAGATGGCGTGAATGCCGCGCCTCAGCAGCGAAGCGGGGCTGCAGTTAGCCGGAACCTGTTCGCCATCGATGAGATAGTCACCGGAATCGGCCTTATAGACGCCCGTGATAGTCTTTATGAGCGTCGACTTTCCCGCGCCATTCTTGCCTACGAGAGCCCTGATTTCGCCTTGCTCAAGCGAAAAGGATACGCGATCGAGCGCCCTTACTCCGGGGAATTCCTTGGCGATATCGGTCATTTGTATTACTGGCGTAGCCACTGCGTGCTCCTCAGAAAAGGGACGCCCGATCGGGCGTCCCCTGTTTTACGTTCTTTTACTTCTTGTACTGAGGCAAAGTGTTCAGTACCTCGTTTACATTCTCGCGGGTAACCAGTACGTGGGGTACGAATTTCATGACGGGAACTTTCTTGCCGAACACCACTTCGATGGCCGTGTCGGCCAAGGTCTGGCCGATGAGGTAGGGCTGCTGAGCGACTGTAGCCTCGAAAGCGGATTTCGGGTCGGCGATCATCGCCATTGCCGTGGGGTCTCCGTCGAATCCATAGGCGGCGACCTTGCCAGCCAGGCCCATATCGGCCAAAGCCTGGGCGGAACCGATTACCGGCATGTCGAAAATCGTCCAGAATGCCTTGATGCTAGGGTTGGCTCTCATCATATCCTTTGTCTTATTATAGGCGTCGGGCACCGTTCCCGGCACGACGTAGGCTTCAAGTGCCTGGACCTTGACCTTGGGATAGGATTTTAGCACGAGATCGAAAACGCCCTTCCTGAGTTCGCCGATGGGGGAACCGGGCCTGAAGAAAACACCGATCTCGCCTTCGCCGTTCAGATCTCCCACCATCTTGAGCACAACTTCGGCCATCGCCGCGTAGTTGTTCGTCGCGATATTGCAGAGGCTCGACGGATCCTGAAAATCAGCGGTGATGACGGGAATCCCAGACGCGCGGGCTTCCTTGAGCGCCGGCGAAAGGCTCTGAGTCTGACCGAGGATGACCGCGATCACGTCGACCTTGCGCGCGATCAGCGTCTTGACATCGGCAAGCTGTTTTTCGGGTTTCCGCTCGCCGTCAAAAGCGATGACATCCACGCCCCAGGCTTTCAGTCTGGCGATGACGCCGTTGTAGGCATTGATGTCCCAGTTGTGTTCCGTCCCAATGACAGAAACGCCTATCATCGGTTTCTTGCCGTTTTTATTAAGAACCTTGATGCTGCCCGGCTCGAATTTTTGAGCGGTTGCCATAGCCACTGCCATCAGCGAAAAAATGATCATCGCTACCGCAATGAACCATTTTCTGGCTCCTTGTTTTTTCATCGCCTCCCTCCAATACCTCACCACTTGGCATTTAAGACCGCCAACGCAGTCTTTTCATCTATGATCAAAGCGCTGATCAGCTTTCCTTTCAGCGCTCCGATGATTGGATTTACTTTCTCTTCTCCGTAAGCGATGGCCATCATGGGACACTTCATCGGGAAATCCGCGCAGATGGCTCTTTCCTGCATTTCAGTGCGTAGGAGCGCGCCATCGATCGAGAAAAAGTGCCCAAAAATCTCTCCTACCGCGCCGAGTCCCATGACTTCCGACACTTCCTTTTCAGCCAGGAATCCATGGCTGAAGAGCAGAGAGTTTTGGATATCACCAATTCCCATGATCGCGTAATCGACGCTATTGGCCATTTTCAAGACCGGCTCGATGACATAATCGTGCCGCAGGATGTTCGCCACTTCCGGCGTCGTCGCTATCGCCGGCGCCCAGATGTGGTAGAAGTCGGCACCCAGGGTTTTGGAGAGGGTCCATCCGCCGGAATAGGGGTTGGCGGCGAAGTTAGGCATGGCATTCCCCGTCAGGGACACAAAGTACTTTACCTTTATTCTGGGAATCGGACTGTTAATTTTTTCGAACATGCGGCTGACGATGCGGCTGGCTCCTATCCCGATCCTCTCGTATTTACGGCAGCTATCGATAAAATGCTCGGCGGCGGCCGCCGCGACGATATCGCCAGCGTCCTTGCCCGTCGGAACGATCGTTACATCGGCCAGGCCTGTTGCTTCGCTGAATTTCTTCTCGAGGGAAAAGAGGGAAAAATGCTTCTTTTCAATCTTTATGTCGACGATTTTCTGTTCGCGTATCGTCTTCAGAAGGCGGGTTATCTTAATCCTGGGAAGCCCGAGCAACTCGCCGATTTCCTGCTGACTTTGATCTTCATAGTAATAAAGCCACGCAATCCGCGTGAGAAGCTCGCTGTTCAATTGTTCATTCATATGAACATATTATGCAATCCAATATTGGAGCTGTCAAGAAATATTTTTAAATAATTCCTGCCTCCCGAACTTTATAGTTCACGAGTTCGAAAGGATGCCGGAGAGGCCGAGTTCGTCCTGTTTTTCTTTCGTCGGGATTCCGTCATTCGTCCAGCCCCGAAGCGCGTAGTATCGGTCCAGGGAGGCTTCGAAGTCGGCGGGGAGGTTCTGGCCGGCCCCGCCGCCCTTGGGTTCAGAGAGGATGCGCTTGGGCAGGCGGTCGTCCTTGCGGCTGACGCCCCGCGTTCCGTTGTAGAGGCGCTTGAGGTTGAAGATGCGCTCGCCTGCCTTGAGGAACTCGTCCAGGCTCATGTCCCAACCGGTGGCCGCATTGATCCACTGGAGGGACTGGGTGGCGCTGTTACCTCCTCCGATGGAGAATTTGCAGAGCTTCAGGCTGTCCACGAGGCTCATGAAGTTCTGGGTGGCGATGACGAGTTCGGGTTTGCGTTCCTTGCCGAAGCGGTCCTGGGGGAGGTCGAAGCCTTCCTCGGGGAAGGCGAGTTTGCGTTCGTAGTTGTAGCTCATGCCCTGGAGATGGCAGGCGCCGCGGTTGGAGGTGGCGTAGGAGAGGGCCATGCTGTTGAAGGCCCTGGGGTCGTGGCCGGGGAATTCGAGGCCTTTGACATGGACGGCGTAGTCGGGGCTGCCGAGCCGGAGGCTTGTCTTGGCGACTCCTTCGCCGAGGACTGCTCCTATGCCCGTTTTCGTGCCGATGAGGTCGATGA
>JBAZWK010000048.1:0-5856 GCA_041660365.1 Candidatus Shapirobacteria bacterium
ATGGTATCCGAGGAGATATTCCCCAGATAACACTTTGTCTGAATTGTAGTCATCGGTGACGAATAAGGCATGTATATTGTCAAGCAGTTCTTTATACCCAGCGAGCAGACCCGGAGCCTTTGAATTTATCCTCGTCTTATAGGGAACTAAAGCATCCTCAATTGTCTTCCATGTAGAGAAAGGCCGGTCCGCGAATCGTTGCATCAATCGGGCCGCCGTGGTATCCCGTTTTTCTTTGGCGTAATATAGAGCCATCGACTCAATCTGCTCTCCCACGGCAAGCAAGCGCCCATAAAGGTAATCCCTTGCTTTTCTGTCTTCCTCCAGTGCCATTCTATACCCCCTTTTTTTGTTGGTTCCCCTAAAGACTGAACAGGCAATACCAAGACATTTTTCCCATTCCCAAGATTCAAGGCCAATTCTATTAGAAGTCCTACGTATGCATGATGAAACCAAATCAGTGGGGAATCGAGCTCCATCGATAATGCACGGCAGCAGTCGTTCGACAGTGGCATTCAGCAGTTTTGTGCCGTTTTTGCCCTCGGCCTTCTTTCCGTATGCAGCAAGGGCGATGTCCTTTGGAGCCGCTGCCCCGACAAAATGTGTATCCTTTCCAAAATTTTGATACCATGAAAATAAAGAATGCCATTTTTCGATGCGTCCAAGAAATTCCGAACCTGTCAACTCCCGATAAAAGGTAATGGACATCCGTCCCGGCGTAGCGGAGTCTAGTCCCATCCCGACAATGTTTTCTGAGTCACTGATGCTTGCCTTATACCCGGCCATTTTCTTGCTTAGCCTAAGCGAAAACGACTGCCCAACATCACCTATACTGGCATTGTGATCACTCTTCGGTTCTTCCTGCTGCCCCAGGAAATCCAGCGTGTTTAAAAACGGGTCCGGGATACTTACTCCCCTAACTGCCCAGAAGACAACAACTTGGTCTCCATTTCGAAATACCTGTTTCCGCCTTATCCGCCAGCGAAGCGCACTATGTGCCTTTTGCGTCGCTTCAAAAGATACGCCCACGACTTGTGCTGCATCAGTGAATCTACCTTTGAATGTGTATCCTGATAGATCATTAGAAGAAATCAGTTTGGCTTTGTCCGCATCATGGCGAATTTTTGCAGGATGTTGTTCCGCTAATGTTCTCTCATCTCCAGTGACAAAGCAAAGGCCTCTCTGACTTTGTGTGCTTGCATAATAATTGATCCAGGATTGAATAAGGGAAGAGGATTCCCAAGTGCCGGACTCTAGTTCTTCAGCAGAAAGAATTCGGAATCTGACAAAAGCATCCATGGGAGTCTGCCCAGGAGGTACTGCCTTGAATATCGGAGGCGCCTTTGCATTTTCATTCTTCCATTCCGTCATGATCGATTTTTTGAATGCGACAGAACTATCAGCAAACAATATTCCGCAATCTACAAGATCTTGAATCAGATGTTTTTTGCTGATATAGGCAAGAACGGCGATGGCCATTTCATGACAAAATTCTGAGCCGCACCAGTCTGTTAATGCTTTCAAGAACATCTCAAAGGGTTCGGATGGATTCGCTAAGAATCCCTTAGTTGGTGTACCATGAAAGTCAATAAAATCTCCCGCAACATACTGCAATTTATCACAGAGAGGGTGGTTTCTTGGCTTTATACCTGCTCGACCAGCCGATTCCTCTGTACAAGGAATAAGTGTTTTTTGATCATCCTTATTTTCTAGGACTTTTGCATTTTTGAATTCTCCATTTTTGTCAATACTGATTTCAATATGTGCCTGTTGTGTGGTATGCGAAATGGGAGATAGATTCCCGGAATCTGGAATACTTGTATTACCTGCACAATTATTGTACGTGTCATATAGATTTTCCATCCAGTTCATTCGATCACCCCCAAATCGTCAGCCTCGATTTCCACTGGCTTGACATTTTCTTCCAAGCCGAAGGTCTTCGCTGTCATTGGGCGAACGGATTTCTTCAAGATTTCACTTGAATCAGGACGGGGGAAATCTATCCGCCCATTCTTCATGACTGGGCGCCAGAATCGCGCTACAAGCTCTTCCTTGCCAGTTTCATCAGGATAATCAAAACCGTGGAACATCAGCCCATAACCGATTTCTTTATCGTGGTCATAGGCTCCCTCTCCTTCACCGAAAGCACAGGGCTCCACATAACCCTGGCAGTCTCGGGTACCTAGAAAGACATCTTGCCTGCCGCCGCGCTCGAGCATCCTCCGGGCTATCGCATAGTGCTTCCCGTCGATACGGTCCTTTTCAAGACTGACTTGGTTCAGGTTCATTTCAAAATGAGCGCGAACGTGATACTCTACACCCTTTTCTACTAGATTCTCCTGGGCATCTAATTTTTCTCCGGTAAGGAAAGTATAAATAGATAGGGTATTGCCGCCACCGACGTCCAGCGGCTTTGTTCCCTTGGTCTGTGTTTGCACCCGCCGCATCACTCGAACCGAATCCACGATCCAGGTTATAGTCGGTTTCCAGTAGATGGATTTGCACACACCTTTTAGGGCCTCGTATGTCGGGAGATGGTACGAGCACTTTTCTCCGCCCACCTTTGTCAGCGGATCGGTGAAGAGGGCATACCGGCCCCAAAGTCTGAATTCAATGCAATTCTTGGGTGTTTCCCACATAAAGCACTTCCTCCCTATTTACGGCTTCCATTGATAGGCCGAATTGTTCGCTGTAGTACTTTTTGTCGAGATAGTATATTTCTTCGCCTTTTTGCACGGAGTATAGGGCTCCTATTTCCTTTAGTCCTTCAAATTCGTGGGGGAATAGATTCACGGAATATTGTTGGGCTTCATGTAGAAGCTTATATTCTTTTTCAATTTCAAAAGCGGCGCTAAGTTGACTTACGAGATTCTTCCCTGCCTCCCCGTATTGAACGATTACGCTATGAGTCGGTGCATCGATCGATTTGAATAGCTTACCTGCCGTCATGAAGGATTGGCGAAGATCAAAGGGTGGATATTTGCCATGGGTCATCGAAAAATTCTGTACCGATAGTACATTTGTCGACAGGAGGCTGAGCAATGTATCATCACGTCCATTTTCACGGGATGATACCGGGTATTCCATATCCTTTTTCCGCTCGAAGAAATAATTGCGGTAATACCATGCAAGCAAATCAGGCCCTATGCGATCGTTCTTGTATTGTTCAGGATTATCCTTAAAATCGCTCAGGACTTTTTCTGTTTTATCTTTGCCGATTGTGATGTCTTTAAGACAGTCGATCTTTTCTTCCGCCGGATTGACAATATAAACCGAGCCGCTATCGCGGATTCCATTTCGATTGCAGCGCCCGGCCGCCTGTGCAATAGAGTCAAGCCCTGCGTTATATCGGATGACAGAGCCAAAATCCACGTCAACGCCAGCTTCTATCAGCTGCGTGCTGACGCATATAGTAGGGAGATTGTTTTCCGGTTTGATACGCTCGCGAATAATGTTCAAGACTTTTTTCCGGTGGACCGGACACATGCCGGTACTTAAATGGAAACACTCAGCCTTCGTTTTACCCTGGATAGCAGCAAACAATGCTCGGGCGGATTTTTTCATGTTGACGATGATGAGACAACTACCGGTCTTCTCGACCTCGTGTACTGCAAGTCCCGCTATCTCATCGTCTGTCCAACCATGCGGTTTCCGAGAGTCCAAAACATCGACACGCTTTAAGTCCTTATATAGTTTCTGCACATCAGCGACTATCTCGTTAGCCGACGTCAGGGCAAGCGCTCCCTTGAGCGGATTCACTTCGCCCAAGAGTGGTTGCGTGGCAGTGCATAACACGATACTGCTGCCACATTGGTTGACTAGAAAATTGATCGCGTTGCAGAACATGTGTACGCATCGAACAGGAATGGTTTGTATTTCATCGAACACAAGGACTGACCGGGCTAGTTGGTGCATCCGACGTGCGTCGCGAGTCCCGCCTCCGAAGAACGCTTCGAGAAACTGTACCATTGTCGTATATATCACTGGTGCATCCCAATTCTCCGTGAGCAGTTTTTCTTTCCAGGTCTGTTTCTCGGAACCGATATTCGAGTGATGCTCGAGGACGATCCGCCCTTTCTCTTCATCGTTTGTCTCAAGAATGTCCCGCACCACTTCGGCGTTCTGGTCGATTATCGTGGTAAAGGGGATGACATACACAATTCGATCGAGTTGATGTAATTCCGCATGATGAAGCGCAAAGCGCAGACTGGCGAGTGTTTTTCCCCCGCCAGTGGGGACCGTTAATGTGTAAATGCCCTTCCCCTTCTTCGAGGCGAGCAGGCATTGGTCAGACACTTCTGCCCGAATCTTGTTCACGTCTGTCTTGGGCGCACCGAATCCATCTATCGCCGTTTCCAGTTTTTTTGACATGATGGACCACGGTTGATATAATCCATTTTGCCGCTTTTGTGAATTTCTTGGCTTCTCAGAGTCTGCGGAGTCCTGTCGATCGGCATCGATCAAACAGCTAAAAAGAAAACGGACATATAGGCCTACTTGAAACTGAAATACTGTTGATTGCTGTCTTTTTTCCGGGACTGCCTCAAAGACACCCTTCAGTAAGATTTCCATCGGTTTCGTGATGTCGGGCTTGGATACAAGCAGATCGAGCCGTGTCGCAATTTCTTCTCGTGCTTTGAGCATAACTTCTTTGAAATGCGTCTTTTCATCGTTCTTCGTAATACGTTTGGTAAATACATCGTAGGTCCCGCGCGAATCTGTCGTGAGGCAATCGATTATTCCGGAGTGGTGAGAGACAAGACAGAGTGACAGGATTTGGGCAAGAAGCCGTTCCGCAGGTGTTCCAGAAGAAAATCTCGTCCAGATAAGTTGGGCTCCGGCTGTGGAGTGATCGATCCTACCTTTTAATTCAACGGCTTCAACAAATTCTTCATCTGTATCGGGATCGAGCATACCAATGGCAGACCTTATATAGTCCTGAAAACTCTTGCTGTATTTCCCTAGATCGTGCAGGAGGCCAAGCAATTCACCATAATCCGAACAGCCGATTTTCTCGGCATTCTTGCGACTTAATTTTGCAACTCCCTGAAGATGGTCTCTTAAGGGCTGATTTTCATGTGCAATGTACATTTCTGATCCACCTCATTCTGTCGCAGTACGAGAGGATGCGTCCGATACCCTTACCGAGAACTTCCTCGGCTAGTTTCGCGCTCGGAGTTGAATGATCTTGTTTGCCTGTTTTTGTTTCTAGGTAAGCTTCTTTGTCATATCCGCTCACTTTCTTTATGTAGTTTTGCCAAGCGATACTACTTTTGCCCGTATCATGGCTTTTCCCAGCGGTATATACCCATGAAGAGGATTCAAACGATGCGGCGTGTTTTGAAGCCAGAGTAGCAGTTCCTAAAAGATGATAAAAAACAGATTGCGGACTGACCCAGGATCCATCTTCTTTTTTTTTAACATGGGTAATGAGTGGAACTCCACTTGCGTTGCCGAGACATGTCGGCGTTATCGACATATCACAAAGAAGTGTCGAAAAAACCGAAAACAATCGATACGTCATGAAGCTAAGACCTTCATGGGCGCTTCATTTCCTGCCAATTCCCCCATCCTCCCAATCTCCTCCTTCCACTGCGCCCTGAAATCCTTTGGCGCCACGACCTCGCAATTGCTGCCGCATCGCAGCGCCCGCCCCAGCAGTTCAGTCCAGTCGTGGACGGGGAGGGTGAGGTCGAGGGCTTTGGAACCGTCGGGCAGGGATACCTGAATGGCAGTCTGATCCTTGTGCCAAACCTGCTCGCGCACCGCGCGGGCGGCCCCGCCGTAGAAACGCAGCGTTGCGCGGCCGATTGGGTTGCCCTTGAATATTCCATACGAGGATGAAAGGTAGCGCTC
>JBAZWK010000049.1:0-5775 GCA_041660365.1 Candidatus Shapirobacteria bacterium
TACTCACTGGTGTATTATGCCGTGATCGCAATCCTGGTCTTGCTTACCTGGATCCCTATACGATTGCTGGCCATGGATTCAATTTCGAACAAAGACATGCTCATCAGGCTTGCCCCGATAGGCTTTTCGCTGGCGCTTTCAGTCTTCTTCATGATGAGGAATTTCAAGAAAAACACCCTCGTCAAATTGCTGCCGCTCTACGCGGGCATGGTACTCTATTTTTTGCTGCTGCCGGTACGGAAGGACTCGTAGTCAACCATCAACGCGGTATTTTTCGGACTGATCATCCTGTGGTTTTTTGTATGGTTTTCATATTCGTCATTCAAGATAAGGGATGTAGACTTATTCTCCGATTTTATCCAGCGCACCGCTGAAACAGTATTGTGGTCCACCCTCTGCGGTTTGGGGGGAATGGTTCTCATCCTCTTGTCGATAAATCTCATGAAAACCATAGGAATAGACGCCGAAGAGTTTTATATGCGAAATATCGCCACGCTTGGCGTATGCGCCGTTCCCTTCATCTCGCTCGTCATCATAGAAAGATTCGACAAGATCAGGCTGTCGGTCGTTCTCGCGAATATATTCCTGCCGCTTTTTTTGATCTCGATAGTTATATTCGGCGCGCTCTCGCTTTTTGCGGAAATAAAGCCGTATGAAACGCGGGACGTGTTTATCATCTACAATGTGATGCTCGTCATAGTCATCTGTCTGCTGCTCTTCACGAAAATAAACAATCAGAACAGCAGGTTCATCGACGTATGCTCCACGCTTCTGACCGTCTGTACCGCCATTCTGGATGGGATCGTGCTCTCCGCGATCATCTATAGAATCAAGAACTATGGCATGACGCCCAATAAGGCGACCTTGCTGGCATCCAATATCGTGATGCTGGGTAACCTGGTCTATATCGTATACATAAGCTTCAAGCATAGGGAGTACAGGGAAGTCTCAAAAAGAATGTTGTATTATCTACCGATGTACGCGCTGCTCGCGTTCGTCGTTGTTTTTATATTTCCGGCGATCTTCAGTTTCAGATAATCAATCGACGCCAACGGCTCCACAAACACGATCAGATTTTCAGTTCTGACAGAAAACCTCCGCAAGGTCGAACATAAGATATTTAAATATCTTATGTTCGATGCCGCACAGACAATCGCCTAAATCAAAGCCGATTATTGCCCTATGAGGGAGGCGTAGATGGTATTCCTCGCATCCGGACTATTCTTTGGGCGCATATTGGAAAATTTCAAAGGGCAAAATCAAGGAGTAATTACAATGGATTCTGACAGGACTATGAAAACAAACGCAATCGCTCTTCCTCCGCTGCCGTTTGGGGACGCCGCGTTGTCTCCAATAATTTCATCGAACACCATCAGCTACCATTATGGGAAGCATCACAAGGCCTATGTCGATAACCTGAATAAGCTTATCGAAGGAACGGAGTTCACCAGTTTGACACTGGAAGACATCATCAAGCGGACTTCCGGAAAAACGGATAAAACCGCGATTTTCAACAACGCGGCGCAGGCATGGAACCACGCTTTTTATTGGCAATGCCTAAAACCGGCCGGAGGTGGAGAGCCTTCCGCGGCGCTTAAAAAGAAAATTGAAGCTTCATTCGGTTCCCTGGATGCCTGCAAGAAGGAATTGCTGGCCGCCGCCACAAGCCAGTTCGGCAGCGGTTGGGCATGGCTCGTTCAGGACGGCGGGACTTTGAAGGTGATCAAGACCGGCAACGCGGAGACGCCTATGACCGCGGGCTTTATACCGCTGCTGACCATCGATGTGTGGGAACACGCGTATTATCTTGATTATCAGAACCGACGCGCGGATTATGTCGGCTTAGTACTGGATAAATTGATAAATTGGGATTTCGCGGAATCGAATCTGCCGAACTGATATAAAAACCTTTAGGAGGCAATCTATGAAAGGCAACGAAAAAGTGATCGAAAAGCTGAACGCGCTGCTCAGCGATGAGCTGGCAGCATCGAACCAGTACATACTCCACGCGGAAATTTGCGCGAACTGGAAGTATGGGAAACTGCATGATTCCATGCAAAAGCGCGCGATCGATGAGATGAAGCACGCGGAGAGACTCATCGAACGCATACTTTTCCTTGAAGGGCGGCCAGTCGTGAGCAAACTCGGCGCGATCAATATTGGAATGGATGTCGAGGAGATATTCAAGAAGGATTGGGCTTCGGAGAAAAAGGCGATAGACGATTACAACGCAGCGGTAAAAATTGCGCAGGATCTCGGCGACAATGGGACGAAGGAAATCCTGGACTCCATACTGGGCGATGAGGAATCACATATCGATGTGATTGAAGCGCAGCGCGACCAGATCGCGCAGATGGGCATTGCCACTTATCTCGGCCAGCAGATTTAAGGAGTATATCTCGGCTAAACCCCAGCCTTCGGCCGCGCCGAAACCTTGAAGACCCTGAAGCCCCACTGGACGGAGGGTCCGATGAGGAGGGAAAAGACGATCGTGCCGACGCCCGCGGGACCTCCCATAGCCCATCCGATGAGCACCACCGTCAGCTCTATGGCAATGCGCGCCGCGCGTATGGAAATCCCGGTAGTGCGATGGATGGCGAGCATGAGGCTGTCGCGCGGGCCCGCGCCGGCGTCAACGCCGATATAGATGCCGCTCGCCAGCCCCTGCAAAGGGATGGTGACCGCGAGCATTGGGATCTGCAGCCATAGATCACCCTTCACCGAAGGGATGAGGAACAGAAAAAGATCGATCCACAGACCGATGAAGACGATATTCGTCAGGGTTCCCCAGCCTATTTCCTCGCGCAGGGTTAGGGAAATGCCGAGCACGAGAAAGCCCATCGCGATAGCCATGGTGCCCGGACTTACAGACAGCCTCTCGGAGAGAGCCACCTCCAGCACTGACCATGAACTCGTGCCCAGGTTGGCGCGAATCATCGTGGCGATGGACAAGCCAAAGATGGCGAATCCGCACTGAATGACGAGAAAATCCCGCCAGAAGGTTTCTTTCCTGAAAGGTTTGAAGATCGGCATGGCGCCCAGCATACCCTATCCCGAAGAAGACTAACAATCAGGCCATGTATGTCTATGTGTGCTGCCGCACGGACGATTTCGTCGGCAAAGCTTAACGTAGGGGTAAGTGAAGCGCCCTTTCCCTTTGGTTCCAGTTGCCGCGCTCACCGGTTTGGCAATGTGCGAAATCACCGCAAAGCTTATCATTGAGGAGAAAATACTCATGAAAAAATCGATTTTTGCAGGGTTGATGGCAATCCTGCTGCTTGGCTTCATAGCCAGCTGCGCCGCGCCGGTACCAGGCGACATCACGGCCCCTGCCGTGAATTCCACGGTGCCCGCCAATGCCGCCGTAAATGTTGCCATCGATGGCAACCTCACGGCGATCTTCAGCGAGGCAATGAAAACGGAAACGATCTCCACCACTACCTTCACCTTGGAAGGCCCAGGTACGACGGTGGTTTCCGGTGTAGTGAGCCTGAGCGAGGATGGCCTCACCGCCATCTTCAATCCCGCCGCCAATCTTGTAGGCAATACAGGATTCACGGCGACGATAACGACCGGTGCGCAGGACCTGGCAGGCAACGCGCTGGAAAGCAATTATGCGTGGACCTTCACCACCGCGGCGATTCCCGACACGACAGCGCCAGTAGTGAGTTCCACGGTGCCCGCCAATCTCGCCGTCGCCGTCGCCCTCAATGGCAATCTCACGGCAAGCTTCAATGAGGCGATGAAATCGTCGACGATTTCCGACACGACCTTCACCCTGGCCGGTCCGGGCACCACGGTTGTTCCTGGAGTCGTGAGCCTGAGCGTGGATGGTCTGATCGCCACCTTCAATCCCGCGGCTGATCTCGCGGCCAGTACATTATTCACGGCAACGATCACGACAGGCGCACAGGACCTGGCAGGCAACGCGCTGGCAAGCAGCCATGCCTGGACCTTCACCACCGGAGCGGTGCCTGACACGACAGCGGCTACAGTGCTTTCCACTGTCCCTGCCGCCAACGCAACTGACGTCGCCATCGCCAGCTATATTACCGCTACCTTCAGCGAAGCGATGACCACTGGGACAATCTCCGGAACCAGCTTCTTCCTGGCCGGCCCTGGCAGTACCGCGGTTGCGGGCGCCGTTTCCTATACCGGCACCACGGCCACCCTCAATCCCAACGTTGATCTTGCGTACAACACCCTCTATACAGCGACGCTGACGACCGCCGTCACGGACTTGGCCGGCAATCCTCTTGCGGCCAACAAGATATGGACCTTCACCACCGGAGTGGCGCCAGACACGACGGCGCCGACAGTGATTTCCACTGTTCCCGCGGCCAGCGCAACCGACATAGCGATCGCCAACGATGTAACCGCTACCTTCAGTGAAGCGATGACCACCGGGACGATCTCCGGAACCAGCTTCATCCTGGCAGGGCCTGGTACTACAGCGGTGGCTGGCTCTGTCTCCTATACCGGCACCACAGCCACCTTCAATCCCGCAGCCAATCTTGCTTACAGCACACTCTACACCGCGACATTGACGACTGCTGTTACAGACATGGCCGGCAACCCTCTTGCGGCAGCTAAAGTGTGGACCTTCACTACCGCCGCCGAGGTGGTAACACCGCCGCTTATCGCGGCCGTCGAGCTTGGAACAGCCGGCGATTATGTAATTCTCGCGAAAGCCGGAATCACGACTACGGGCACTACCGCAATTATTGGCAATATCGCGGTGAGCCCGATCGGCTCGGCCGCCATGACTGGATTTGGATTTGTAGCCGATGCATCAGCTACTTTCTCCACGTCGAGCCTGATCACCGGAAGAGCCTATGCCGCTGATTATACGGAGCCTACGCCCACGAACCTGACCACAGCCATCGCTGCCATGGAAACCGCCTACACCGACGCAGCCGGACGAACCCTGCCCAACTATACCGAATTGGCGGCAGGCGATATCAGCGGGCTGACCCTCGCGCCCGGACTGTATACTTGGAGTAGCGCAGTATTGATCAACACCAATGTCACACTGTCCGGCAATGCCACCGATGTCTGGATCTTCCAGATAGCGGGAGACCTCACGATGGCCGCCAGCACCTCAGTTGTCCTGAGCGGCGGCGCTCTGCCCAAGAACATCTTCTGGCAGGTTGCAGGTGACACAGGGGTAACCATTGGAGCATCGTCAAGCTTCAATGGGGTTGTCCTTGCCCGAACTGCGATATCGTTGTTGAGCGGCGCTACCGTAAATGGCCGACTGCTGTCGCAGACCGCTGTTACCTTGATCGGTAATGCCGTGACCCAGCCTTCGCCCTGATGAATCAGCTAGAGCATTGAAAAGCCGGCAGTGGGAAATAAATTCGCTGCCGGGCATTTTGAAGTGAACGTTTTATAAGGAGAAGAGAAAATGAAAAGAATCGGAATCGCTTTGCTTCTGTGTTTGCTCCTGCCCCTGAGCACCTTTGCCCTCGGGTTCTATGTGGGCGGGGATGCCTATTATTCCAGCCTCGTAAGGCCCGACGATGTGGTAGCCATGGATACGGAAGGGCTCAATCTCGCTGACTTCACCTTTGGTGGCGAGGCGCGGCTTATCGCCGGCCCGTTCTGGGGAAGCGCGATGGGCCTCTACTCACCCGGTGACGGCAATCTGCCGCACCATGTCGACGTTCTCCTGGATGCAGGCCTTGGCATTGCCCTGGGACCCGTGCACGCCGGTATCGGAATCGGGCCAAACTTCGGCCTCGAATTCGGAAACAACGCGGCGGAATTCTTCAG
>JBAZWK010000050.1:0-5673 GCA_041660365.1 Candidatus Shapirobacteria bacterium
TTTTCGCTCCTGCCGTGCTGCTTCCAGTATTCACGCGCGCGATCGAGGGAGAGCGCCGGGTCGCTCATGTCCTGGATGCGTTCGTAGCCTACTTTGGCTAACCACTGCTTAAAAGGTTCTGCTTTCGGTGATGGTATGGATTGAATTATTCGTAAAAGACCCTGGACATTGGTCACATCCGTATTCCGCATCTTTCCATCGGCGGCTTTCATTTTCAACTGTCGACAAATTGTCGACAGTTCGATTCCATCCTCGGATTTAACCCTGACTTTCATCTTGAACCAATAGTCACGAGGGTTGAGACTTCCGGTAAGCGCCGCGATCACGTCAATAACGGAGAAATACCACGTTTCATCGACTTCATCGAATAACCGGCGAATAGGCGAATCATCGAAAGTAATGAGCGATTGTTCTTCCGTCATGTTCTGGCCTCCATCCTGCGAGAAATCAAGTTCTCTTCATGGAATGAACGTCCGCCGGTATCTTGCTTACATCAAGCTCGCCTTTGAAAGCGCGCTGGCTCAAGCTTCCGTAGAGATTTTCCAGTTCGGCGAGGCTCTGCTGGTAATGAACTTTGATTATTTCTGCTTTTTCTACAATAGCAGCAAATTTCGATTGGAGAGATAGAGAAGGAAGCATGAAAGAATAAAGGATTAGAGCTTTTCGATTAATCTTTGGAATGTTTGCTCTGTCAGAGTTATTTTTCGTATATCCTAAAAATTGTTTAGACATTAAGATGAATCGCAGAAATTGTTTGTTAATAAACTCTTTCTTGGGTTTTATCGGATAAATATCTGCACTACATATTCCAGTAAAAGCCGGCACACCAACTTTATTTAAGTAAGGTCGAATTTTGCTGTAAAGCAAGTATTCATTTGAAAAGAGGTACTTGCCGCTAATTAAATTTTCAGATTTTGCTTGTTGTAGATTTATTAGATTCCCTGTACCGGATTCTATATTTGCACCACCGACATGATACATTTCTGAATACGGTTTTTCTTTTGGATTAATTTGTCCACTCTGTATCTCAATTACATCACCAAGCATTGTAGGGATACCACTCCCATCGCCAAACATCTCCAGAAACGTGCTCTTCAACAGCTCATCCAGCGCCTTGATGCTCTCCTTGCGTTTGGTTATAAGGTTTTCCGCGCGGGTAAGGATAGTGGCGATGCGGATTTGGTCATTGAGAGGAGGAAGAGGGATTTTTAAGCTTCTAATTATTGTTGCAGATAAATTCTGTAAAGCAACGCCTCTCCCTTGATTAAGAAGCATTTGTTTGTTTTGTTCAAACCAAGTTTTTAAATATTTTACATTTACTTGAGCATTCCTTTTTGGCCTTATACCCAATATGGCTTGGTTTGTGGAAAGTTCTTTCCCGGCAATAGCTACTTTGCCGATAGAACCATACATAGCAAAAAGCAACGTTCCTGCAGGGAAGAGTATATTCCGAATACTCTTTAACCCTTCGATCGATATTTTTTCTTCAGTATCGTAAAGAATACCATTTTTTGCGTTTTCGATATCGGAAATTTTTGCCCAAGGAATTTCGCCTCTATAGAAATCAAGTTTTGCTCTTGAAGGAGTCCCTCCGCTGCTAACTTCACAGATTTCCGATAAAAGAATCAGTTTCATTCCAGAATTCCCTTCAGTACATTCAGCTCATTCTCAATCTCCCTCTCCGTCACCTTGAGCTTTTCCAGAATCACCGCCGGTTTTTCATAGACCACTTCCTCGAAGACGTCCTCTTTGTACTTGCTGATCGAGAGGTCGTAATTTTCGGCGACGATTTCGGCCTTGGGCACGAAGAAGAATTTGGCCTTGCGGTCACTATCGTTTTTCGGGTCGCGATGCTTGAACTGGCTGACGATATCCTGCAAATCCCCGTGGCCTTCGAGCTTGGTTCGTTTGTCGTCCAGGCTGTAGCCGTCGCTCTGCATGTCGTAGAACCAGACGTTTTCGGTTTCGCCGCCCTTGGTGAAGACGAGGATGGCGGTGCTCACGCCGGCGTAGGGCTTGAAGATTCCGCTCGGCATGGAGATGACCGCCTTGAGTTCGCACTTGTCCACCAGGTTTTTGCGCGCCTGCACAAAGGCCTTGCCGCTTCCGAAAAGCACGCCCTGAGGGACGATCATGCCAGCCGTACCGCCTATCTTCAGAAGATGATAGATCTGCTCCACGAAAAGAAGCTCTGTCTTGGTGGTGCCGAGCGTCAGGGTTTCGTTGATGTCGCCCTTGTCGATGCTGCCCGTGAAGGGCGGATTGGCCATGACGATCTGGTATTGATTGCTCTCGGTAAAGCCTTTGCTCAAGGTGTCTTTGTAGTCGATGTGGGGATTGTCCACCCCGTGCATCATGAGGTTCATCAAGCCCAGACGCACCATGGTCACGTCGATATCGTAGCCGTGGAGGCTGTCGTTCAGGATGGTGCTGACCTTTCTGTTCAGCAGACTGCTCACCGAATTGCGGATGAAACCGTCTTCATCGGGTGTAATCCTGTCTTTTTTCTTATCGAGCTGCGTCACCATGTACTGATACGCGCCCAGAAGGAAGCCGCCGGTTCCGCAGGCTGGGTCGGCTATCCGGTTTCCCAGCTGCGGCTCCACCAGTTCGACGATAAGCTTGATGATATGGCGGGGCGTCCTGAACTGCCCGTTCTTGCCGGCCGTGGCGATTTCCGATAGAAGCATCTCATATACATCACCCTGGATATCTTGGAAAGTCTGCCCGCCTTTCTGGGCATCCTTGTCAATTTCCTCAAAGATTTCTTCTATGATGAATATGGCTTCGACTAGGAGACTCGGCTTCGGGATGATGAAGACAGCGTTTTTCATGTAATGGGTGAAGGGAGATTCATCGCCATTCAGGGTTTTCAGGAAAGGAAATACCTTCGTCTGCACATGATTGAGCATTTCCTCGGCGGGCAAATCTTTGAAGCGGCTCCACCGAAGAGTTTTCTTGTCTACCTTTTGATCCGTTCCCGGTATGGCGAATTTGCCCGAGAATTTGGAAATGTACTTCTCTCCGGTGAACGTGGCGTCGGCCATTCGTTTCAGATCCAGGTCGTCCAGACGTTTCATGAAAAGGAGATAGGTGATCTGTTCGATCGCTGTAAGGGGGTTGGCTATTCCCCCTGCCCAAAATTTGTCCCAGAGCTGGCTGATCTTGCCCTTGATCGCCGAATTGTTCTGCAGCATTTTATGCGGCCACCTTTTTTGTCAGTTCGATAATTTCCCTGATTTCGGACTCCGTGAAAAGCCCCCGGATGCCCTGGGGATGGATCAGGGTAAAAGGTGATTCTATCAGGTCTTGTTTCCGCACCTGCTCTTTTTCGAGGATAAAGTCCTTCAGAAGCTTTAAAAATTGCAATTGTCGTGACGACAGATATGTATGTTCATGGATGAACTGGTCAAAAGCCTTCTCGACCGTTTCCGGAAAGCTTTCCAGAATCTCGAGACCGAGGATGTGCCTGATGAACTGGAGAAACCTGGCTTTGCGGTTGTGATAGACATTCTTGAGCAGATCTTCGGTGATATGGGGATGCTCATCGTGTAAAAGCACGGCCAGTTCCTCGGCTTCCGCCGCGCTTATTTCCTGGCCGAGTTTAATCTTCTGCAATACAGGATTGCTTAAGGTCAATTCCATGATGAGCTTTTCGACCATCTCGCGGTATTTCGAGACGCTCACTGCGGAATGCTCAGGCCCGAATTCCACCATTTCCTTGGTTTTCACCAGGTCGGTGAAGTCGAATTTGGCTGGTCCCAGTGGCTGATTCCCGTCATCCCGGAACTTCATCAAGGTGGACAGCTTTTCATCCAATTCATCGAAGGTGTCATCGTCGGCCTGAGCCCAGAAATGAGCCGTCTGGGCAATTTTGATGATCGCCTCCTCCCTGGCCACGGTGTTGACCGAAAGGGGAAGCTCTCCGATCACCTCGACGATGTTGTCCTTGAGCGTCTCATACTTTTCTTTTTCATCCGCGAGCTTGGCCAAGGATGTTTCAAGGAGGTCTTTACGAAAGCGCATGGACTTGAAATCGGTTTGCGACACTGTTCTGAAAAGTGGCTTTATCGTCGTCCGCAAAAACTCGATCTTTTCGTGCGTCAGGCGCGTCCAGAAGTTTTCGTCCGCGATTTTCACGAGATCGGCGGCTGCTTCCTGAATAAGCACGGAGTTGGCGGGCAGCTCCTGAATCTGCTTCCTGAGTTTATCGATTTCCTTTTCCGCGATCCGCGCGTTCTGCGTATCGATCGCTTTTTCGATCTTATCCAGCCTGAGGCTCACGAAACGAACGGGAAGTGGAATCTGGGCTATGGCGCTTTTCCCTTCGGGATTGAGCTTGAAGTACTCGAAGTTATCCCAGCAATCCAGAATGAGGAATACATCCTTTTGGGCGCACCAGGGCTTGATCTTTTTAGGCTCCAAAAGACGAGTCCCGCGCCCGATCATCTGCCAGAACTTGGTATATGAATAGATAGGCTTGGCGAATACCAGATTCACGATTTCATGGATATCTATGCCGGTATCCAGCATATCGACGCTCAAAGCGATTCGAGGCATGTCGTTATTTTTGAATTGAGACAGCAGGCCGCTCTTGCCATAGACCCGCGGGTCATCGGATACCAGGACCTTCGCCAACTCTCCATGATATTCGGGATAGAGCGCGTCGAATATCTGTTCGATTCTTCGGGCGTGGGACATGGAAGAACAGAAGAATATGGTTTTCCCGGGAAGCACGCCGTTCGAATCCTTTATGGATTCTTCCATGAACTCTTTGACAATGAGCGCGTTCGTGCCGCGGTTGATGACGGTTTTCTCTATCTCGGTGCCTTCGAAATTGATTTCCTCTACTTCCTTGCCTTCCAGTATCAGCTTCTTCTGATCTTCCAGGGAGATGGTCCTTTTGCTGATTCCTTCATCCTGGAATTTGGTGTGGATTTTCATCACCTGGAAATCGCAGAGGTAGGGCGGGATGTTATTGACCGCTTCCTCATAGGTATAGGCGAAGGTCGGCAGTCCGTCGTCGCAGTTGAAGAGCTCGAAGGTGTTGTGATCGATGATGTCAGTCGGCGTCGCCGTAAGTCCAAGACTGATGGCCTTGAAATAATCCAGTACTTCGCCGTAGGTGTTGTAAATGGAGCGATGGCTTTCATCGATGACGATCAGGTCGAAAAAATGCGGCGAGAGCGTATTCCCTTCATCCCTGATTATATTGAGCATCGTCGGATAGGTGGAAACATAGATGCGGCGGTCTTTGGTTATGAGCTTTTCGCCTTCCTTGGGCCAGCGCGGCTCATTGGGCAGATGCTCCTTGAATGCATTGAGCCCTTGTTCCCGCAGAGCGATTCTGTCGACTAGAAATAATACCCGCTCGACATATCCCGCCCGCATGAGCGCGTCGACGAGGGCGATGCAGGTTCTGGTTTTTCCCGTTCCTGTGGCCATAACAAGAAGAAAATTGCGCCTTCTCTTCTCAATCCCTTCCATCACCGAACGGATTGCTCGAATCTGATAATCGCGCCCGGCTATTTCGGTGTTGATGAACTCGTCGGCTAAGGGTTTCCTTCGATCCCGCAGGTTTCTGAATCGCTCCAGATCGTCCCGCGTCGGGAAACCGACGACTTTTCGGGGCGGATAATTTTCCAGGTCCCAATAATAAATCTCGTAGCCATT